>JAWJLM010000104.1 GCA_040191315.1 Bacillaceae bacterium S4-13-56
ATGAAAAGAGGAAACTGAGCTAAATGGATAATCAGATAAATTATTTGTAGGCTTCTTTATAATGAAATTAGAGGGAATAACCGTTTAAAGTTGAATTAGTATACGGTAGAAATTATGATAGGGGGAGTTTTGTGAGTATTGCTGGGCAATTTTTTGATATTAAGTTTTTCCAAAAGTCAAATCCTTTTATTGCAGATAATGATCGACTTTGGGAGCCGCAAATATTAGCTTATTACGATATTTATACTCATTTCAAGTCATCTAAAGCCAATGAGCATGCAGTGGTAATTTTACCTACTGGTACAGGGAAAACCGGAGTAATGGCATTAGCTCCTTTTGGAATTAGTGATGGACGGGTTCTAATCATTACCCCTCAACTAGTTATTAAGGATCATGTAGTTGATTCATTAGACCCAACCAACCCAACTAACTTCTGGATGAATCAACGCGTTTTTAATAGCTTTGATCAATTACCTATAGTAGTAGAATATGATAAAGATATAAAACAGAGCGATCTTGATCATGCCAATATAGTAATTTTAAATGTACATAAATTACAAGCTAGAAGTCGAAATAGTTTACTAGAAAAGGTACCAATGGACTTTTTTGATATGATTATTATTGATGAAGCACATCATTCACCAGCTAGAACGTGGGATAATGCTCTAAGATACTTTGATAGTGCAAAAGTTCTTAAAGTTACAGGGACACCATTTAGAAGTGACAATAAGATTATCGAAGGTAAATATGTCACTGATTATAAACTAGGCCGAGCAATGGAAAGAGGCTATGTAAAGTCATTAAGAAATTTTGTTGTCGTACCAGAAAAATTGTATTTAACTATCGATGGAGATGATAAAAGGTATACATTAGATGAAATTCGTGAAATGGGAATTAAAGATGAGGAGTGGATAAGTAGGAGCGTTGCTTATTCCCCTGAGTGTAGTATGCAAGTAGTCGAAGAAAGTACAGAACATCTGATGGAAAAGAGAGCAAGTGGAGTACCGCATAAGATAATAGCGGTTGCTTGTAGTATTGACCATGCCCAAGAGATAGAATATATGTATCACCAAAAAGGACTGAGGACAGCTTTAATTCATGGTGATTTACCGGATGCAGTTCGACATGAGCGTTTAAGGGCTATAGAGGCTCATGAGGTTGAAGTTGTAGTCCATGTTGCCTTACTTGGTGAGGGATATGATCACCCGCATTTAACAATTGCGGCAATTTTTCGCCCATTTAGATCCTTAGCACCATATGCTCAGTTTATTGGAAGAACTTTACGGAGAATCCCACCTGAACAGTTGAAAACACCTGGAGATAATGTTGCAGTGGTTGTGTGCCATAAAGATTTAAATTTAGACCCATTGTGGGAAGAATATCAAAAGGAACAAGAGTATAAAGATATAACAAAGAAGATAAGGGAACAGCGTAAGCTTGAGTCCAAAATGGAAAAAGGGATAAAGAACTTTGATTTTGGTGAGGCTGAGGTTGAAGGTAATTTTGACACCTTTTATGAGGATTATCAACAAACCGAAACACTGCAAGAATACGAGGCTTATGAACAAGAAATCAAAGCAAAGATTGAACAGTTGAAACAAATAATGGGTGAATTGGATGACCATCAAGCAAGAAGAATGATTGAAAGTCAACGTAAACCGGAAGATTTTAATCCAATTTATTTAAGACCAGATAAATACACCAAACAAGTCAAGAAGCACTTTGCTACACAAGTACAAGAGGTTATACCTGCTGAATTACTAACTAAGTACCAACTTAATAAAGAAGAAAGAACTTTAGCAGAACTTCCAGTAATAAGGAAATATCCATTTTTAGCATCTGATTTGAAAACAGACAACGCAGGATTGGTTGCTCGCTACTTAAATCTAAAGCTTTTGGAGAAGTTTGGTAAACGTGATGATTGGGAATGGACAATTCAAGAAGTTGAATACGCACAAGAATACCTTAATCAGGTTGTGCAGCATTTACAAGTATTGATTGAAGATTTATTAAAAAGGAGATAACTTGATGAGTGAAAAATTAAGAAAGGCACTGTTTGAAGCAGTTCATTTAAATCCAATATGGCCGGATGAGTTAATTGCTAATGCCAAATTACCTAACTATGAATACGTTCACTATACAAATAATGAGGATGGATTAATTGTTGAGATGAAGTTTAAAGATGACTATGTGGGGTATGCATATGCCTATTATTATTTTGACGCCTCAGAAAAATTACAAAAAATACAAATTAAGCAACGAGACGAAATCAATACAATCTATGACAGAGAGTTGATCATTGCAAAAGCCTTTATTCGACTAGTTGAAGCTGAAGGATTAGAAGTTGCTAAAAGTATTTTTGATTATAAGATAGCTTCATAAATAAGAAAATAAAGAAGCTTGATACTCTCTCTAATTATTTTGCTGTGTCTTTTTTAAAGGATGTAAAATACTATGCTCTGGAATTCAGACAAAGGGATTAAATAAAATGGAATAATTTTCTTTTGTTCTATTTAGTCTCATGATACAATAGTTACAACGTCATTAGGTGGCTAACGGAGGCTATAGATGCCATTCTTTTAAAGAATGGCGATGGAGATCAACGCTTCTCAAAAGAGTTGATCGAGAGTATTGAGCTTATTTTTACTTATAGTTTCCGTGATAAGAGCTCCCTCTGTAAAGAGGGAGTTCTTTTTAGAAAAGGGGGAAGTTGCATGTTAAAACAAGATATTATTAATTCAATATTTGAATTTGCAAAAAAGAAGGTCGAACAACACGAGAATTATCATAATTCTTTGGAATTAGAATATCAAAGAAACAAGCGACGTGTAACAAATCCTCCCCCAAAAGAAGTAAAAATACCTGTACATTGGAACGCTAATAGAAAGCACAATCCTTATTTTGTGTTAAAACATTACAAGAAAATAGGCACTTCAATATTTAACAAGCTGATTAATGGTGAATATAAACCACATCAACCTTATATTAATTATGTTGATAAAAAGGGTGGTGGTAAAAGAGAAATATACATATTCCAAATACCGGACGAAGCAGTATCAAATTATTTTTATAAGAAACTTTTAAGTAAAAATAAACACAGATTTAGCTCGTTCTCGTATGCCTACAGAAATGACAGAAATGTACATTATGCAATAAATGATATAGGACTTGATATAAAATTAAGCCCGAGAACATTTGTAGCTGAATTCGATTTTAAAGATTTCTTTGGTTCGATTAATCACGATTATTTATTTGAACAATTCAATCAAAATGGTTTTTTAATAAGTGAATTTGAAGAAAGTATTATTAAGTCATTCTTAGTAAATATGGTAGAGGGAAAAGGAATACCCCAAGGAACATCTTTATCACTTTTTCTAGCAAACATAGCATGTTGGAAGTTGGACAAAAAATTAGAAAAAGAAGGTTTAAGGTTTGCAAGATACGCAGATGACACAATAATTTGGGCAGATGACTATGGAAAGATAAGTAAATCGTTTGAAATAATTAATATGTTTTCAACAGAGGCGGGGGTTAAGATTAACTCTTTTAAATCCGATGGAATTAGTATTTTATCTAAAGAAGGTATGCCTTCTGAGCTCGCTTCTTACAAGCATTATGTTGAATTTTTAGGGTACAAGCTTTCCAATGAGCATATCAGTATTAAACCTTCTTCTGTTAATAAGATAAAAAAACAAATAAGTTATATTCTGTATAGAAACCTAATCCAACCATTAAATGGAGACACTCTAAAATCGGTTATGATTCCGGGAAATGACGAAGATAGGGACTTTGTAACTGCGATAATGCAAATTCGTCGTTATTTATATGGTAATCTAAATGAGAGAATGCTTAAAAATTATCTAAATGGATCTTATAAAAGACTAAGATTCAAAGGTATTATGAGTTTTTACCCCTTGTTAGATGATGAAGACCAGCTAAGGCACTTAGATAAGTGGCTTATTTCTACAATCCTAAATACACTAAAGAAAAGAAAGAGACTTCTACTCAAGTGGGGGCACATAAGGACAGACCAATTTCCGTTTAATGTTAACGGTGATGGTCTGATACAAGAATGCAAGGTTAGAAGAATTAAAGGTAAAAAAGGAATAATGGAAATACCGAGTTTCTTAAGAATATATCAAGCAATAAGATTGAATGTCATTACCGTTGGTATTGAAAAGACAATGAATCCAGATTCTAATTCTTACAATTATTAATAACTATTTTCACATCTGTAAGGTAGGCAAAAAGGATATCCATTAATTGTTGGATATCCTTTTATTCTTTAATAGTTTACCCTGTCCAACGTTACGGTGAACCGTATCACAAATAGTGGTAAAACAAAGAGTGGAAATTGAGATAAGTAAGACCGTATTAGAACAAATAAAATAATAAAATACATCCCCTTGAACTCTTGAAAAAGTTTGAAGGGGTCCTTTATATCAAAAGATCATTTGCAATTAATAGGAATAAACGTTCTCTTTAATTCTCTGTCACAGTGACGCCACGAATTATGTCGACAGAGAGTTAAAAAGATTGAAATTATGTATTTTTAAAGTTGTGGTGGCAACATTGTAATGAAAGATGGATACAATTACACCGCATATAGTTTTTGGAAGGACAAATTAACGGACTTCATTGGAAAACACCT
>JAWJLM010000105.1 GCA_040191315.1 Bacillaceae bacterium S4-13-56
ATGGTTATCGACAAATTTCGGGTTGTCACTGTGACTTAAAATTATCGTCATTGGGACAAACCGGTTTAAAATAAGTACTAAATGCTTTGAGATGAATATCATAACAGTTGCACCATGACTGCGATGCAACCCTATAATTAGCGAAATCATCCATGATAGAAAAAGCCAATTGTTCCTGCTTACTTTTCATGAATAATCCTCCTTGTCCGAATAAATCGGAAACTTCTCAACATTTAATGCGCATTCTTTTAGGTGCACAAAGTCCGTATTGACATATGTGTCCAAGGAATGAGGCGATGAATGCCCCAATATCGCTGATATAACTGGTGCTGGTATACTTCCTTCAAGCATCGATGATGCAAGCTTATGTCTAAAAATATGTGTGCCTCTCCTATCGTTGTGATTCATTCTAATATTTGCGGCGTCCATGATTTTGCTAACTGCAATAGAAACGGCTGATTTGCTTATTACTGAATCATCTTGCTTGTTTTTGAGAAAAACAAAAGGCTGTTTACTTTTAGGACGTTCATTGATGATATAGCTATACAATGCGTTTCCAATCATCGCTTCCATGGGGAGCTCTAGGGGCTTAGAAGTTTTCGACTGTATTATTTTGATGGTATCATTTTCCCAGTCAATGTCCTCTATTTTAAAATTAGCTATGTCAACACTTCTTAGTCCGGTATAAACCAATAAAGTACCAATTGCTCTAGTTCGGAAGGATATATCTACACTCATATCAAGAATAACTTTTTTAATTTTGTCAAGTTCCCCGTCACTCAAATATTGAATATTTTTTCTGTGTTCCTTTAATGCTGGTAGAAGAAATGCAATGCGATTACATTCCGTAACTTCTGGTGCCACAGTTTTCAAAACTCTCTTCAATCTACATCGGCAGCTATATCCTCTTATCATTTCTTTGTTTTCATTCATGAAATATGAAATAACATGCTTTTCTCCTATGGAAGAAATATCGAAGATCTCTAATTCCTGCATTTTTGTAAAGAAATTTTCTGCTACTCTTATTTCATCTTGACAAGTCTTCTCATTTTTTTCATTCCTGTTAACCACGGCTTGATAAACACCTATTACTTTTTTGAAGTTCTCACATAAGGGTGGCTGTTGGGAATCCTCAAACAGTCGATGCTTACGTATCTGACCGCTAGGATATTCATTATGAATGTCAAAGTTCATAATCATTGTAATATGTGATTTAAATGGGAAACGATATTGTTTTGTGGGATTAGTCTTACTTACACGATAAAGATAGTAATCTTCATAGGAATCAAATTTAACATCAGTATTCAATATTTTTTTTATTTCAACTTCCACACTCTGGATGTAAGACGAACTATATAGATAATCACCTTCTTTCATATAATTGATAAGTTTTTGATAGCCTTCTTTAAGATTGATTAGATCTAACATATATAATTACCTCCTTAAAATAACCATATATGTTACAAAATAAAATCCAAACCTTTTTCATTAAAATCCTAGTAAAGTCAGTAGGTTTCATGAAAAGGTTTGGATTTTAAAAAGGTTTGGATAAGGAGTGTAGAAATGTCTTTCTGTTTCTAGACTAGTAGACTTTTACAAGCAGAGAATGATTCTGTGTGACGACTCTTTTTATTGATTCGAGTACTTATTTATCTCCTAAGTAGAAAACCAATCTAAATTTATATCAGTAGTTTTTGACCTGCGGAATAATTAGATGAGCCAAAGTACAATATTAAAAAAACATTTACATGAAAGCACTTTCATGATATATTCATTATAATGTATATGATTAATAATAATTAAACATTATAATGTTTGTAGGTGGTTATAAAATAATGAGTTCTAAACTTCCTTTATATAAACAAGTAAAAAACGAGATTTTAAAAGAAATTCATCAAAATATGAAAGAAGGTGATCTGCTTCCTACAGAGTCTGAAATGGAAACCATCTATGAAGTAAGTCGAATTACAATTAGAAAAGCTATTGAGGAGTTAGTGTCTGAAGGCTATGTTGCAAAAGTACAGGGGCGTGGTACCTTTGTTCGTTCGACTAAAATTGTGCAAGATGCCAACAGTATAACAAGTTGGACAGAAGAGATGTATTTAAAAGGAAAAAAGCCTGATACAGTTAGAAGAAACATATACGAAGTGAGGCCTTCTAGAAAAATTAAGGACAAACTTCATTTACAAGTGAATGAGAAAATAATCTGTATAGAGCGAATTCGTTTAGCTGATGGAGAACCTATTGCTTTAATGTTTAATTATTTGCGAGAAAGTTATGTTCCAGGATTTTTGGAAAAAGGTCTCTCTCGTGAATCTTTATATGAAGAGTTAGAGAAAGAGTATGATATCGTACTAGAAGAAGCGAATGAACAAATCCGAGCTCGTTTAGCAACGGATTTGGAAGCGTCAACACTAGGTGTTTCCCCTGGTGATGCAGTTTTGCAAATTACTAGGACTACATTTCTTCCAAACGGAACACCATTTGAAATGGTAGAAATGATTAGTAGATCCGATAAGTATGAGTATCATATTAAAGTTTCTGGAAGAGATAGAAATAAGATTATAAAATAGGGAGGGTTTTAATGACATTACTTAAAAAAGAAGCAGTTTATCTGGGTGCAGAACTAGATAATGCAATTGACGCAATAACATTAAGTGGAGAACTACTTGTATCGGCAGGATATGCAAAAAAGGAATATACAGATGCCATGATTAAGGGTTTTAACGATGTGGGCCCTTATATAGTCATTGCACCAGGAATTGCTATCCCGCATTCTCGTCCTGAAAAGGGTGCTTTAAAAACAGGATTTTCCTTAGTTAGGTTAAAAGATCCGATTAATTTTGGTCATGACAAAAATGATCCAGTTCAATTGGTTTGTGCAATTACCGGAACAGGAAATAATGGGCATATTGAGATGCTTCAAAAGATTGCAATTATACTTGGAGATCGTGAAAAGCATAAACAAATTTTAGAAGCTAAAAATTTTGGTGACATAGCTCAAATCATAACAATTTAATTGTTTAAAACAATAAGATGAGGTGAATTATATGTATATTTTAAGCGTGTGCGGAATGGGTTTTGGGACAAGTTTGATGTTATTAATGGATATTCAATCAATGGCTAAAGAACACGGTTATACTGTAGATGGAGAAGCTACGGACCTAGGAAGTGCAAAAGGTAAAAACTGTGATCTAATGGTCGCTTCAAGTGAAATTGCTGCAGAGCTATCAGATGAAAATGTACCAATAGTCTCTATTGATAACCTATTAGATAAAAATGAGATTAAAGAAAAAATATTGCCAATGATTGAGAAACTGTATAAGGGGGTATAGAAATGATTGATTTATTAGTATCTATATTAAGTAATCCATCTATTATTATAGCTTTAATTGCAGGATTAGGTTTAATCGCACTGCGTAAATCCACATCGGACATTATAAAAGGTACATTAAAAACACTTTTTGGTTTCTTAATCTTACAACAAGGTGCCGGTATTATAGTGAATTCTCTTATTCCTTTTAGTACGATGTTTACCGAAGCCTTTGGATTAACAGGTATTGTTGCAGAAGATAATGCCATTGCAGCTGCTGTTCAGGTTGTGCTAGGAAAAGAAACGGCATTTATTTTAATTTTCTCATTTCTTATTAATGTGTTAATCGCTCGATTAACTAAATATAAGTATATTTTCTTAACTGGTCATATGATGTTTTCATTTGCTGCTACGATGGCGATTGTATTGAGCCAGATGGGACTTTCATCAATTATGACGATTGTATTAGGATCCATCATTCAAGGTATATCAATGGTATTATTTCCAGCAATTTCTCAACCATCTGTACGCAAAGTTATTGGTAACGACAACGTAGCATTTGGTTTCTGGGGAAGTTCTTGGATATCATTATCTGGATGGGTTGGAGGGCTTTTTGGGAATAAAGAGCAGTCTTCGGAAGATGTGAAAGTTCCTAAATCGCTTGACTTTCTAAAAGATATGAGTATTTTAATGGGGATTATCATGATTATTGTTTATGTAGTTACTGCAGGCTTTGTAGATACAGATACAATGAATGAAATTTCCGGTGGTATAAATAAATACCAGTTTGCTATTTTTGAAGCTTTGGGATTTGTTGTGGGTATTTTAATCCTATTAATGGGTGTTCGAATGTTCTTGGCAGAAATTGTACCAGCATTCAAAGGAATTGGAGAAAAAATTGTTCCTGGTGCGAAACCAGCACTTGATGTACCAATCTTCTATTCATACGCACCTGTAGCCGTAACAATTGGTTTCTTAGCAGCACTAATTGGTGGATTAATCGTAACATTTATGTCTAGCTTGCTACCTGTAGCTGTATTACCATCTGTTATTGGATTATTTTTCATGGGTGGAGCAGCTGGTGTGTTTGGTAATGCTAGAGGTGGGTTAAGAGGTGCTATCATAGCTGGTTTCTTCTTAGGACTTACGTTCTCATTATTAGTTGCACTAGCATATCCTTTGATTGGACTATCAGAATATGGAATAAGTGGATTATGGTTTGCGTCACCAGATGCGATTATTGTAGTAATTATTATTAAGTTAATTGGTTTGTTATTCGGTGTACCGCTATAAAGTTTGAATGAGGCATAATTCATTGAACTAGATAGATTTGGATTATGCCTGTACTTTTACACAAAGTTAAAATATAAAATACTACTAGATTGGAGTTTTTAAAATGGGTAAAATTAGAACAGTTTTAGGAGATATAGAGAAGGATAAATTAGGTTTCACATATAGTCATGAGCATTTATGGACCAATCCTCCTGGTTCACAAAAAGATCGTGATTTAGAGTTAACCGATTACGAAGCAAGTGTCAGTGAATTATGGCGTTTTAAACGTGCGGGAGGAGATTCATTAGTTGATGCAACCACACTTGATTATGGTAGAAATGCTTCTATGATGGCGCGAATGGCAAAAGAAACGGGTGTGAACGTCGTTGCCACTTCGGGTTTTAACAAACATATTTATTTTTCAAGCTGGGTAGAGGCTTTAACCGTTGAAGAAATTACTCAAAAGTTAGTTCGAGATGTTACCATTGGTATGGATGGAACAGAATCAAAGGCAGGATTTCTAAAAGCGGGATCTTGGGAACAATTAATCCACCCATTAGAAGAAAAAGTAACACGTGCTGTTGCACGTGCCCAATTACAAACAGGTGCCCCCATGTGGTTGCATACTGAGGCTGGGACAATGGGACTTGAAATGCTCGATATTTTAGAAGAAGAAGGTGTAGATTTAACAAAAGTTGGTGTGGGGCACAGCGATAGAAATGCTGACTCTTATTACCACTTACAAATGGCTAAACGAGGTGCTTATGTACAATTTGATGGGGTTAGTAAGATTAAATACTATCCGGATAGCACCCGAGTAGAGCTAATTAAAGCGATGCTTGACAATGGTTATGGTAATAAATTACTTATTTCTGCGGATATGGGGCGTCAAAGCTATCTACATGCTTATGGTGGTGGACCAGGATTTGAATATATCCTTAAGAAGTTCATCCCGCGCTTATTAGATGAAGGAATCAGTCAAAAAGATCTTGACACTATTTTTATTGAAAATCCTGCAAACTGGTTAGCACAATTTTAGGTAGGGGAGATTTTATGAAGCAGAACACAATAATAGCAATAATCCGTGGGGTACATCCTAAGGATATTAGAGATATTACACAATGTTTATTAGAAAATGGGATAGACTCAATTGAAGTATCGCTAAGTGATGAAGAAATAGGCTTGGAGTGTATCCGTGTCATTTTTAAGGAATTTGGTGACCGTATCCACCTTGGTGTTGGTACAGTTATTAATCAATCTCAAGTGGATAAGGCAATCAATGCTGGAGCAAGGTATATAATTACTCCAGGATGGGATTGTGAACTTGCTAAGTATGTTTTAGCTAATAATATTGAAATGTTTCCTGGAGTATTCTCGCCAGGAGATATTATGCAGGCAACAAGTCTTGGTATTGAAACCGTTAAGTTATTCCCTGCAATTAATTTAGGACCAAGCTATATTAAAAATGTGAAAGCACCATTTCCACGTACGCATTTCATGGCAGTTGGTGGGATTAGCAAAGACAATATCAAGGAATATCAACGGGCAGGATGCTCTTATTTTGCAATTGGAAGTGATTTAGTACCAAGTGGTGCTACAAAAGAAGATTTACAAATAATTAAACAAAGTGCTGAGGTGTATAATCAGTTATTATTAGAGGAGTTTTAATGATGGACACAGCTAAAGAATTATTAAAAATGAATCGTGATGAAGTTGCAGAGGCGGTAAGAGACTTCCCGGTTGCTATTCTCCCTCTTGGTGCAACAGAGCAACACGGACATCATTTACCCCTTGGGGTTGACATCTATTTAGCAGAAGGAATTTCAAGAAAATTATCGGAAAGAACCGGTGCGTTACTTCTTCCAACGATACCTTTTGGTTACTCTTGGGTTTGGAGAGATATTCCTGGCACTGTATCTATTCAACAAAATCATGTAGAAAATGTAATTAAAGATGTAGCTCATAGTGTGTCACGGTATGGAATTAAAATGCTAATTCTTGTTAATGGTCATGATGCCAATAACGCTAGTATGAAGTATGCTGCCAGAGAGCTAATGGATGAATTAGATATGCCTGTTTTCTATCTGTTCTATCCGAATATGGAATCGATACGAGAAGAGTATTGTGAGTCTCCTATGTGGCATGGAATGATACACGCTTGTGAGTTTGAAACATCATTGATGCTAGCATTAAAACCAGAGCTAGTTGAAATGGACAAAGCAGTTAGGGAATATCCGAATAAGCCGAATTTGTACGGAAAGTCAACTATCTCTTTAGGAGACTTAAGCAATAGTGGTGTATTTGGTGATGCAACACTAGCCAGTAAAGAGAAAGGTGAATTAATGTTGGAGAAATTTATTGCTGAGATGGAAAGTTTGATTAAAGAAGGCTATGAAAATAAGTAGGCTACCTTGGGTCAGTTAATATAGTGACAGGCACTTAAATTTCAGAAATAATCGAGTAGGAGGATAATCATTAGTTGATTAT
>JAWJLM010000106.1 GCA_040191315.1 Bacillaceae bacterium S4-13-56
CTAATTCATCACCCAAATAGGGTCAGCGGCACACAAGATAAAATCATAGCACTCATCGTTTTACAACGGCACTATCCTTTCCAAAACTGTCACGTAAATCAAGGGTTTTAGCACTTAAATTTCTGAAACTATCACCCAATGATTAACATCATCACTCAAGCCAAAAGTTTAGCTCCCAATCACTACATTTAGCACCAAACCCATACCAAGTAATAAAATGAATGAAAAACCTCTAGCACTCAATGGAAAACTTCGTCACGCAAACAGGATAAGCAGCACCGAACCTTTATATTAAAGAAAATTAATAAAAAACGATCGTTACTCAATGAAACATTACCTCATCCATACAACGAGAATCGTAACAGCCACCCTTCCCAAAGATAAAATAACCTTACTTAAGATGACACCTCAAAACAAAACAAACAATCCTTTTTACTTCAATCCTTCAGCGACCATCTATATAATAGTAAGAATAAACAGGGAAGACATATCTTCCTCATAAAAGGGTGGGTTCAATGATAACAATCAGAAACGCAATGGAATCTGACATTAAGGATATCCGAGAAATTGCTATTAAGACATGGCATCATACATACAAAGACTTGATACCAGAACAAGTACAAGACCAGTTTCTAACAAGAGCATACTCTGACGAAATTTTAAAAAACAGAATCAAGGAGTCTTTATTTTTAGTTGCAAAACAAGAAGACAATGTCGTTGGATTTGCTAATGTCTTTCAACAAGATCAAACAGCAGAGCTAAGTGCTATTTATATCTATCCAGAATATCAAGGCAACGGGATAGGGACTAAGTTATTTAATAAGATTATTTCATTATTAGATTCTACTAGTAAGATTTTTGTTGATGTGGAAAAAGGGAATCAGGTAGGGGAAGAATTTTATCGTTCCAAAGGATTTCAGGAAGTCAAAGAATTTGAAGATAATCTGTTCGGCCATACCTTTCAAACAAAACAATTAGTATTTATTCTTTAAAGTGTAAATGAGGAGGTATATTAATGGATCTTCTGCATTTTCTATCTTTTTTAGGTGTAGCGTTACTCTTAACCATTATGCCTGGTCCTGATATTTTGTTTGTAATAGCTCAAAGTATTTCTCAAAACAAAAAAGCAGGAATCTCAACTGCTCTAGGGCTGTGTACCAGGCTACTTGTTCACATAACAGCAGTAACACTCGGAATATCAGCTCTTATCTATCAATCTGTCACAGCATTTACCATCATTAAATATGCTGGTGTAGCCTATCTTCTTTATATGGCTTGGCAATCTTTTCGAGAAAAAGAGAATAGTATAAAATTAGAAGAACATCAAAAATTAGATTATACATCTTTATATAAAAAAGGGATTCTCATGAATATACTAAATCCAAAAGTTTCCCTTTTCTTTTTAGCTTTATTACCACAGTTTGTTGTTAAACCTATGGGATTTGTGCCTCTTCAGATGCTTCTACTAGGCATAATCTTTCTTGTTCAGGCGTTCTTCATTTTTACGATTGTAAGTATTTTCTCTGAAAAAACAAAACAGGTTCTCGTTCGGAGTTCTTTTCTCTCCAAGAACCTCCATCATGTGAAAGGATCTATATTAGCCATTATTGGGATTCAAATTGCTTTCAGCAGCAAATCATAAGGTTATTAGAACTTTTTTAGAAAAACATAACTAACTTTATCATAGTCCATTTTTTCTTCATAGAATCGATGTACATTGGTACGTTGTAATCCAGAGGATAATGAAATACATTCATATCCTTCTTTTTTTGCCAATTCCTCAATATGCGTAAGTAAAAGTTCACCATATCCCTTTGAACGTGCACTTTCGTCTGTTACCAAATCACAGACCCAAATAAACCTTCCATTGTAAAGTGTGATCATAGGTATAAATCCAATGACAGCAACAATTTGGTCTTCTGAAAATAGGGCAAATAATCGATACCCATCCTTCTGAGAAGCTTCTTTCACCAACTCTGTATATGAAGTTTCATTCAAATGTGTTCGAAGCTGATTCATCACCGGAAATGCTTTTTTCCATTCTTCAATAGTAACTAACTCTTCAATAACTATATTATTATCACTCATATAAGTTTCCACCTTTAGTAAAGAATTGAAAATATTCTATCACGAAAACATCAAATAACGAATGAGGCTAATGTAGGATGAGAAAAGATAAAAAGTGAGCAACTTTTTTGGTTTTTTTCTTCCATGCAATTAACATAGATGAAGAACGGTACTCTAATGGGCCTTTAGGAGGTATAGATAATGAACGATTTAAAAGGGTTGCATCATGTAACTGGGATTACTAGTAGTGCAGAGAAGAATTATGAATTTTTCACATATGTATTAGGAATGCGGCTAGTTAAGAAAACTGTCAATCAAGACGATATCCAGACCTATCACTTATTTTTTGCCGATGATGTTGGTAGTCCAGGGACTGATATGATGTTTTTTGACTTTCCTGGGATACCCAAAGGAAAGCATGGAACAGATGAAATATATAAAACATCTTTTCGTGTGCCTACAGATGATGCTCTCCAATATTAGGAGAAACGTTTTGATAGATTAAAGATAAAACATGAAGGAATTCAAGAGCAGTTTGGGAAAAAGACAATTACATTTGTTGATTTTGACGATCAACAGTATCAATTGATTTCAGATCAAAACAATCAAGGGGTAAAATCCGGAACACCATGGGAAAAAGGACCCGTACCTTTGGAATATGCCATAACAGGGTTAGGGGCACTTTTTGTTCGAGTGGCAAACTTTGACTATTTTAAAGATATGGTTGGAAAAGGTATTACTATTTAGGGAGATAAATCAAGATGGTCTGTTTCATCTATTTGAGGTAGGAGAAGGCGGAAACGGTGCCTAGGTAATCGTTGAACACAACTCAGTTTTACCTCCAGCAAGACAAGGATTTGGAACTGTCCATCATGCTGCTTTTCGAATTGAGAATCGCAAAGAATTGGATTCTTGGGATGAACGATTGCAAGGCTTCGGATTTCAAACGTCAGGATTCGTCGATCGCTTTTTCTTCAAATCTCTTTATTCAAGGGTTGCTCCCCAAATTTTATTTGAATTTGCAACTGATGGCCCAGGATTTATGGGAGATGAGCCATATGAAACTCTTGGAGAAAAACTTTCCTTACCCCCATTCCTAGAATTAAAACGAAAAGAGATTGAGGAGTATGTACGACCAATTGATACAGTAAGAAGTACCATAGAATTTACGAAAGAATAAAAACATAAACGTGGTTCTTTATGTATCACGTTTATTGTATTTTTTGTTGGAAAAACTTTATATTTATGATTAACTAATAACATGAGTCGTTTCGACAAATATATCATTTAGTTTTGAAAATAGGAGATGTGCTATGGAACAAAATCAGACATTGGCAAACCAAAAATTTATCCCTATTATTCTAGGTGCTAGTATTGGGGTGTATAGTACAGCGAGATCTTTTTATGAGGCCTATGGGACGATATCAATTACAATAAGCAGAGCTTTAATTGGACCAATCAATCACTCAGTCATAGTTCATTCCGTTATTGAACCAGATATGGAAGAAGAAATGAGCTTAGTAAGTTGCTTAAAAGAAATTAATAAAGCCTATCCTGGAATTCCTAAGATTGTGATTGGAAGTGACGACTGGCAGGTTGAAATGGTCGTATCGATAAGAGGCCAACTTCAGGAAGAAGAATGGATTATTCCTTATACTACACAAGATGTGTTACATAGAGTCATCGACAAGTCCAAATTCTATGGTCTATGTGAAGAGCTTGGAGTAGATTATCCTAAATTTATGACCATAAAGGAAGAAAAGGCAGAGGATATAGACCTTCCTTTTCAATTTCCTGTTATTATCAAACCTACTAGTCGTGTGCAATGGGAAATGGTTAAATTTGAAGGGAAGAAAAAAGTTTTTACTGCACAGGATCGTAACGAATTTAATTATATTATTACCATAATTAGAAATGCAGGCTATTTGGAAGAATTAATCATTCAGGAATTCATTCCTGGAGATGATACAGCCATGCACATCTTAACTCTTTACACGGACCAAAAAGGAAACACTAAGATGGCTTCTTTTGGACAAACCCTTATCGAGGACCATACCCCTGGTGGAATTGGAAATCCTGTGGCCATTCTTACTTTCCGCAATGATGAGGTTGTGGAGCAGGCTAAAAAGATTGTGAATCATGCTGGATATACAGGATTTTCAAATTTTGATTTAAAATATGACGAACGAGATGGGAAATATAAGTTTTTTGAATTAAATCCTCGTCTCGGAAGAAGTAATTATTATGTAACCGTAGGAAAAAACAATCCAGTTAGATATTATGTCAATGAGTATGTCGACCAGAAGGAAATGGATTATACAGTTTCTGACCATGAGGCCATATATACCATTGTTCCTAAACGCTTATTATTAAAATCCATTAAATCCGTTCAGTTAAGGAATAAAATCAAATCCTTGTACCGACAAGGACAAGCTAAAAATCCTATGTATTATTTCTCAGTAGAAAAAAATTTGAAAAGAATCTTTTATGTGACAGTCGCAACGTTCAATTACTACAGAAAGTTTAAAAAGTATCCGCCATTGTAAAATAGTTAAAAAGCCACCATTAAGGTGGTTTTTTATTATATCAAAATATCTTAATTTGCTGATAAACCGCTTACAAGTAATAGTTCACCTTATTGTCACACTTCTTAATATTAATAAGTGAGGAAAATCACTTGTTTCGTTGTCTGGTTTTGTTATTTTAAAATAGTGTAAAAAGCATCTTGATCAAAATATTGAGAGAAAAAGGAGGAAGAAAAATGAGTATGTTTTGTTATCAATGTCAGGAAACTTCCAAAGAAACAGGTTGTACCATTGTCGGAGTTTGTGGAAAAAAAGATGACCTAGCGAATATGCAGGATTTATTAATTTATACTGTAAAGGGGTTAGCAATTATAAATTCGAGTGCTCGCCAATATGGTTTGAATAAGAAAGAGGTTAGTTCTTTTATCGTTTCAAGTTTATTTATGACTATTACAAATGCAAACTGGAGTAAACGTAACTTCTTTCAACAAGTCCGACAAGGGCTAAGTTTAAGAGATGATATAATGAATTCCCTGGAAGAAGCAGGTCACCCAATTTTAAATCAAAATGATTACATAAAGTGGGCCGGGAAGTCTGATTTTGAACTAGAGGTTAAATCAGCAAGTCAAGAAGTAAGTATTTTAGCAACAAAAGACGAAGATATTCGTTCATTAAAAGAACTTATTACCTATGGTCTAAAAGGGATGGCGGCATATTTAGAGCATGCAGGACATCTAGGATATGAAGGCGAGGAACTTAACGAGTTTATGGAGCGCGCTCTTGCTCAAATAACAAATGATGAGGCAACAATGGAAGAATTAATAGCATTAGCTATGGAATGTGGAAAATATGGAGTATCTGCCATGGAGTTGCTAGATCAAGCCAATACGTCTACCTATGGAAATCCTGAAATATCTAAGGTGAATATTGGAGTAAGGAATAATCCTGGTATTTTAATCAGCGGACATGATTTAAAAGATTTAGAACAACTTTTAGAACAATCAGAAGGTAAGGGTGTAGATATTTATACACATAGCGAAATGCTCCCTGCTCATTATTATCCTGCATTTAAAAAGTATAGTCACTTTGTAGGAAACTATGGAAATGCATGGTGGCAACAAAATCGAGAGTTTGATAGTTTTAATGGACCTATCTTAATGACAACTAACTGTATCGTACCTCCAAAAGCATCCTATATGGAACGCATGTATACGACAGGTGTTACTGCGGTTGATGGAGTTACTCACATCGAGAAAAAAGAAGATGGCGCAAAGGATTTCTCAAAGATAATAGAGCACGCTCTTACTTGTGAACCACCTACCGAAATAGAAACGGGTGAGATTGTAGGAGGATTTGCTCATCATCAAGTTTCTCAACTAGCTGATCAAGTCGTAGATGCAGTTAAAAACGGAGATATTAAGAGATTCTTTGTCATGGCTGGATGTGATGGAAGACATAAGTCAAGGACTTATTACAAAGAGTTTGCTGAAGAACTTCCTACAGATACTGTTATTTTGACTGCGGGTTGTGCAAAATATCGTTACAACAAACTAGAATTAGGAGATATAAATGGAATTCCTCGTGTTCTTGACGCCGGACAATGCAATGACTCATATTCATTGGTTATGATTGCCTTGAAACTAAAAGAAGCCTTTGGATTAGAAAGTGTGAATGAGTTACCTTTATCATACAATATCGCTTGGTACGAACAAAAAGCAGTGATTGTCTTTTTATCATTACTCCACCTCGGAATTAAAAATATTCATGTTGGACCAACATTACCGGCCTTCTTGTCTCCAAATGTCACTAAATTCTTAGTAGAAAACTTTGGAATAGGCGGAATTAGTAGTGTAGAAGAAGATATGGACATGTTTATGAACGTAAACTAATTAATTAATTAATTAATCGAAGAGACTGGATCAATCGTCCAGCCTTTAAAAAAGACTACACTCATTCAACTAAGCAATGGATTTTCTGCTCTCTATCTCTGTAAGATTCCCTTTCCTCCTCTCAAATTCTTGAAAAAGTTCTTGAGAGGAGAGTTCGTCATTTTGTTGGATCCCTACGAAAGTAGAAAGCTGACCAACCCAAAAACTTGTAGTTTACCAAAGAAAATGAATTAAAAAAAAATGGCAACAGGCAGGGTCCAACTTATCAAATAACAGGCAGCGTCGTTAAATTAATACATCGCGTTCCATCGCTTTAAAATTGTGTAGCTGTAGTTTATATCAAAACTACCTCAGTAAAGATTCAACGTCTTTCAGTTCTAGTGAGTAAGCCAACCAATTAAGAATTTAAAAAAACTACTTTGATAGGGGATGGATTTATCATTCTCTTCTTTCTCTCAAAATTAAGAAGATTTTCTTAAAAAATTCACTTATGCTAGGGCCTTATCATGTTCATTCCTTATACAACATGATAAGGTCTTTTTCTAACTATTGATCATTTCCTGGGTAAGCGCAACTTTAGACATAGTAAAATATAACCTTGTCGTAATAGCTGTATTTTTGTATCTTAATATTGTAGGAAAAAAATAGAAATTGTCGAAGTTACGAGATTGCTAGAATGGTAGTAATTGAACATGAGGTGAAGGTCTTGAAAATAAATAAATGGTTATTACCGATTATCCCATTGTTGATTGCTTTCTTTTTCTTTGGGACAACCGCTATAGGAGACAGCAGGGAAGAAGCGGCTAGTATGAGTACAATGGGAACTTCTAATCATAGTGGAAAAGATTTTAACAAAAATAAATTTACAGCAAACGTTCAAAATAGTATTAAATTTTTAAAAGAAAAAAAAGCACAAAAATTAAAAGAGGAAGAAGAACGTTTCCGTATAGAGCAGGATCGACTAGAGAAAGAAAAGATAGAACAAGAGAAGAACCAGGAAGAGGAGCAAAAACGTTTTGAAGAAGAGAAAAGGGCTGCTAACCTCAAAGTTGAAGAAAAAAGAAAAAATCAGGAAACTGATGATCAAACAAAATCTGAAGCGGTTCAAGAGAAGAAACAAACAACAACATCTAAGGATTATTTGAATTACCCAGGTTTTAGTTTCTATGAAAGTGAAATTGTGAAATATACAAATATCGAACGAGCTAATAATGGGTTGTCAGAATTAAAGATAGATACTAAATTAAGTGAAATTGCTTGGTATAAATCGAGGGATATGCATGAATTTGATTATTTTGATCACCACAGTCCAACATACGGTTCGCCATCTGAGATGATGAAAAGCTTTGGAATTTCTTATAAAGCTGCTGCTGAGAATATAGCATTAGGCTACGATAATGCTCAAGATGTAGTTACAGCATGGATGAATAGTGAGGGACATAGAAGAAACATATTAAATCCGATCTACACCCATATTGGTGTTGGTAATGTTCCAGAAGCCTATTTATCTACACAAATATTTATAAAAAAATAATAGGAGAAATTAGAGTTCTCCTAGAAGATGTGACCTTTTCCACAGAATATATTTTGTACATATGATATCCTAAAATAAAATAAAGTTCCTGAGTCATAAACAAAGATGGAGGGTATTATAAATGAGCTGTACATGTACAAATGATCTTACAGAAGGTGTGCAAGTTGTTGATCACGTGAAAAGTAAAGGAAAAGATAAATTAAGACCTAGAGTTATGCACGAGATTCAATGTGATTGTGGCGAAACATTTCACTTGCAAACAGTTATAATGAATTGTCCAAAGTGTGAGATGACTTATGCAGTAACTCCATGTGGTTCTGCGGATATTGAAAACGTAAAACAAGCAGGAATAAAATACGCTTAATTCGTAATTGGTTTTAAAGTAAAACTCATAATAAAAGCACAAGCGCCCTTCGAAACAAAAAAATCGCTAGTATCTTCGAAGTAGCTTTCCTTCGAGCTATTACTCGGGGCAAAAACTTCGAAGATCACTTGATGAAGGTTTTTCGCTGGAGTTAGACAAAATTTACGCTTATCTTGTAAACAGGTGGATTCCAATCCACCTGTTTTTTGTTTACAATAGTTAATAAGATAATATATAGTTACTTTTTTACAATTATAAATTTGACCAATTTCTTAAAGATATAATAGATTATATTAAACAGTGAGGAGAGAATTTATGTCTAAAAATAAGGCGGCTTTTTTTGATATTGACGGTACATTTTATCGTGATTCGTTATTGATTGAACATTTCAAAAGACTTATAAAGTATGAAATCATCTCACCATCCGTTTGGCATGAAAAGGTCAAACATACTTTCCAGGATTGGGATAAACGTCAAGGGAATTATGATGCTTATCTACTTGATGTAAGCATGGTCTACGTTGAACATTTGACGAATATAGCTAAAGAAGATATTGAATTTATTGCAAAGCAAGTGATTCGTCTTAAAGCTGATCGAGTGTATAAGTACACAAGGCAACAGATTCAATGGCACCTAGAAAGTAATCATAAGGTGATATTCATATCAGGTAGTCCTGATTTTTTAGTGTCTAAAATGGCCGAAAAATATAACGCTACTGACTACTGTGGTTCAACGTATTATATAGATGAGGATGGGTTTTTTACAGGTAAAATTCAACCGATGTGGGACTCTGTTAACAAGGAAAAAACCATAAAAGAAATGGTAGAAAAGCATAATATCGACTTAACTCAAAGTTATGCTTATGGAGATACTAATGGGGATTTAGCCATGTTAAAACATGTAGGGAATCCAGTTGCTATTAATCCTGCAAAAGAATTATTAACGGCAATTTCAGAGGACCAAGATCTTAACAAAAAAACTAAAATTGTAATCGAAAGAAAAGATGTAATATACACGGTGGATCCTAAATCAAAGACTGTAACATTCAACTAAAGTAGAGTTTAACCAGGAGGTTACCAAGTGGAAAGTCACAACAAGTATAGTAGAGAATGTGCAGCACTTTTAGATAAAGAAGACCCAATTAAGCAACTACAGAGATGAATTTTACATTAAAAAGGAACGTATTTATTTAAATGGACACTCATTAGGATTGTTATCAAAAAGAGCGGAACAGTCTGTTTTTGATATTATGGCTTCCTGGAAGGAACTTGCCATTGATGGATGGACAGAAGGAGAGTATCCATGGTTTTATTTATCAGAAACACTTGGAGGACAGATGGCTTCTCTAGTAGGAGGAAATGAAAATGAGGTTATTGCACTGGTTCTACCACATCTAACCTTCATCAACTCATCGCAACATTTTATGAGCCAAAGGGAAATAGAACAAAAATATTAGCAGATGAAATTACTTTCCCTAGTGACATTTATGCGTTGAAGAGTCAATGATACTCATTTGGAAGACGGAAATGATAGATATGAAAGTAATATTATGATTATACACAATGGTAATGAAGGTCAAAAGTCAGCCCAATCTTGGTGGGCAATAAATTTCTTTGATACTATGAACTGGTAAAATTTAGGCAGTGATTACCTAAGCGCTTAGCCGTTAGGTATATTATCTAAATCTTGTTTGAGAGCTTTTACTGAATTAAAGTTTTTATTTGATGTAAAAAATTTATTGTTTTGCGGATCATCTTTATCATTTATAACACCCGAAACAATTTTTAGATTCTTAGAAATGCTAATTTCAGCATCATGTGTTTGTTCTCCATCATTAAATAAAGCATATCCATTGTAAAAGCCACTACCGTAATCTTTTTTTAAACTAATTTTATCAAATGTAATTGTTCCTTCTAACTCCTCGGTGTGTATCTTTAACTCTCCATTTTTTAATTTTCCTGATTCAAACGTTAAATCATTTACCTCGATTTTACCCTCTTTAATCCACGTTCGATCATTGTTATAAAATAAAGTATCTAAGGTTTTTTCTTCGAACCTATTTGTGTTTGAACTCGGAGAGTCTGCGAAAGAGGTTACTGGTAAAAGAAGAGATACCAATAACAAAGTTATGAGACTATTCAACAAAAATTTCTTCATAAAAACTTCATCTCCCTTAATTTTGTTTATAAAATAGATTACCTTTTAGGTAATTTATTTATTGTATAATTGGTTAAAGGGAGGGATTATTTTGAAAAAGAGTATAATTTTAACTTTAATTACTGTTGTATTTTTATTGATTGCACTTGCTTTTGTCTTTATTCAAAATTCATCAGTTAGCAAAGCATTAAACACTCAAGGGTCAATTCTTGAAGAAATTACTATTGATGACGATACAAGGTTAGTACTTTATGAGGAAAATGATTATATAAAAGTAAAAGGCTTTGAAAAGAGTATCTATGGCTGGAAAGAAAAAGGTTCAAGTTCCTTTGTTGTTAGAAATAAAGATACAGCATTCACATTAAACAATATTGGAACGTTTAAAATGGACGAAAACGGCATCAATATACTTTTTGGATTTGTTCCTTCAACTGTTGAATCTCTTATTTTAAAAAAAGAGAATAAAGAAATTAATATAAAAGTCAACGCCTATTACTGGTATATGCTTGGTGATAATAAAACAATGGATTTTGAAGAATTTAGAGTTATCTATAAGGATGGCACTCATAAAGAGTATCCTTTTGATTAAAATTAACTTCTACTATCGGGGATAAGAGACAAAAGTTTCAAGAATCAAGGATTCAAAATTTAAATTACAAGGGAGAGGGAATATGAAAAAGATTACTATTTTAAGTGTTTTGTTTTCATTGCTCATGACTTTGTTGATTTTCCAGTAAACGCACAAACTTTGCCTATGGATGGACAATAAAACAGAAAAATATAATCTGATTATCCATTTAGCTCAGTTTCCTCTTTTCA
>JAWJLM010000107.1 GCA_040191315.1 Bacillaceae bacterium S4-13-56
AAAGACGCACGGATTCTGGGTCGACGCACGCGCCCATAGAATGGACGCGCGAATCTGACAAAGTGACGCGCGCCGAGTCGGAAAAGACGCGCGGATTCTGGGTCGACGCACGCGCTCATGGAATGGACGCGCGAATCTAGCAAAAAGACGCGCGCCTTCCCAAAATTGACGCACGGATTCCCGGCCTGAGCCGCCAAACCCACACAATGCAGCACAAAATTCACCTTATCCCTAGGTTAGCACATGCCATTCACTAATGGTATACGCTCCGTAAACAAAATATTGCCATTCTCGTATGCATTTGGGTAGACTAATGGAGGATAAGAAGGAGAGGACCTCAAAATGCAAGACATGATTTATGTAAACAATCTAAGAAAAGAATTTAAATCCTATGCTAACCGCTCTGGACTTAAAGGGGCTTTTCGTGATTTATTCACCCGCAATTATAAAATTTTAAAAGCCGTCGACGACATCAGTTTTTCTATCAAACCAGGAGAAATGGTCGGGTATATCGGAGAAAACGGCGCAGGAAAATCTACATCTATTAAAATGCTAACGGGAATTCTGACACCAAGCGCAGGTGAAGTGAAAGTTAATGGATTCATTCCCCACGAAGAACGTGAAAAATTCGTACAAACCATCGGTGTCGTTTTCGGTCAGCGTTCTCAACTCTGGTGGGATATCGCCGTACAAGAATCCTTTCGTTTACTTAAAAAAGTATATAGAGTCTCAGATGAGCAGTACGAAAGCCATATGAAACTCGTAATCGAAACTCTCGATTTGGGCCCATTACTGGACAAGCCCGTTAGAAAACTTTCGCTTGGACAACGGATGAGGTGCGAACTAGCAGCGGCACTCATACATAATCCGCCGCTTCTGTTCCTAGATGAGCCAACGATCGGCCTTGACGTCCTTGTGAAAAATAAAATAAGAACCTTCCTGAAGGAAATTAATAAAAGATACAACACAACGATCCTGCTCACCACGCACGATCTAGCCGATATCGAAGCCCTTTGTGAGCGAGTCATTATGCTAGATCAAGGAAAAGTCATCTACGACGGCAGCCTACAAGACCTTCGCAACCGTTGGATAGAAGAAAAAGAGATTCGCTTCGAAATGGTAGACGAAATAAATGAGCAACAACTAACCAATCTAATCACCAATGACGTGACCTGGATTAAAGGCGAACGTCCTAACGTCTGGATTGCTCAAGTGAAGGATGACGAAAACGTCATATCATCAGTCATTACAAAGGTGGTCAGTGCCCACAAAGTCAAAGACGTCAATGTCCAAACAATGTCCACCGAAGAAATCGTTCGAAACATCTACGAGGAAGGTGTCATTCGTGGATAAATATCTAGAAATGATCCGCATTCGCTTCCTGATGATGCTCGCCTACCGAACCAATTACTATACAGGCATCCTGATTTACAGCATCAACATCGGAGCCTACTACTTTCTGTGGAGCGCCATTTATAGCGGAAAATCAGATATTCAAGGAATGACCATCATCCAAATGGTCACTTACGTTGCCGTCTCATGGATGGCGCGCGCCTTTTACTTCAACAACATCGACCGAGAGATCGCGCAAGAAATTAAAGATGGAAAAGTCGCTGTCGAGCTGATACGGCCCTACAGTTACCTCGGCATGAAAACCATGCAAGGCTTAGGAGAAGGGCTATTTCGTTTGTTCTTTTTCTCCCTGCCAGGAATGGTCATTGTGAGTCTCATCTTTCCACTGGACTTTTCTTCCAATACAAAAGTGTGGCTTTTGTTCGCCGTATCTCTAATCTTTAGCTTTATTGTCAACACGCAGATCAACTTGATTACGGGAGTTTTGTCGTTTTTCTTCTATAATAATATCGGTCTAATACGAGCCAAACGAATGATCATTGATTTATTCTCAGGGCTATTGCTTCCGATCAGCTTTTATCCGGGATGGGCACAGGAAATCATGGGATACTTTCCATTTCAAGCAATTAGCTACATCCCAAGCATGATTTTCACCGAAGCCTTCCAGGGAAGAGAAATCACCCAAGCGATCCTACTACAAGCTACATGGTCGCTCGTCCTGCTGATTCCGATTTACGTCCTGTGGATCGTAGCCAAAAAACAACTCGTGGTACAAGGAGGCTAACCCATGTTCCACATCCAAATGTTTACCCAATATATGAGCCAATACATGAAAACACGCATGCAATACCGAACCGACCTCATCGTCGAGTTCTTTTCAGATTTATTTTCACAAGCCGTCAACCTCATCTTCATACTCGTCGTCTTTAACCACACCCAACACCTGGCCGGCTGGAATCGCGACGAAATCATATTCATTTACGGCTTCTTCCTAGTCCCATACGCCGTATTCTCAGCCTTTTTCAACATCTGGGACTTCAACGAAAGATATATCGTCAAAGGCGAAATGGACCGGATTTTGACACGACCCGTCCACAGCCTCTTTCAAGTCATTTTGGAAAAAATGGAACTAGAATCGCTCTTCGGAGCCATAACGGGACTCATCATCATGGGGTATGCAGGTTCCCGCTTAGAAATCTCCCTTACCTGGTACGACCCGTTCCTGTTTGTGCTGATGGTAGCGGGTGGCGCCTTAGTCTATGGTGGCATTTTCATCTTGCTCGCTTGCATCGGTTTCTGGAGTGACGCCAAAACGGATATCATGCCGATGATGTACAACATCGGAAACTACGGCCGCTATCCTGTTGATATTTACAATGGGGTGATTCGTTTTGTCCTAACCTGGATCCTGCCATTTGCCTTCGTGGGTGTTTATCCATCCGCTTATTTCCTTGGTCGCGAAGAATGGTACAACTATGCCTTTTTGACACCATTCATAGGCGTGGTGTTTTTTGCTATTTCTGTCTTCGTCTGGAACCAGGGCGTAAAGCGCTACCGAGGGGCGGGGAATTAATTGTGGTTAATGGAGTTGAGTGTTGGTTTTGCATGTGAAACTGAAAAAAGTGCGGTCTTATTTTGAGTTATCCTGCGCTTTGGATAGTAAAACTGAATTGAAAGTCATCTCATTTTAAGTTTTCCTGATTCTTGATAATTAAAACTGAATGAAGCTGCTTCTTATTTTGAGTTTCGATGACTATTTAATAGTAAAACTTAATAAAAAAAGGTTTTATTTTAACTTTTAACTGTATTTGGATACTGAAACTTAAAAAAGAGAGCTTCTTTATTCAGTTTGCTTGAGCATTTAAAGATAAAACTTAATTAAAAACGGGTTATTATCAAGTTTTCCCTCTAACGAATGCCTAAAACTCAACAAAAGGAGACTTTTAATGAAGTTTCAAACTGAAAATTTATATCGAACTCAATTATAAATGATTGTAAATGAAGTTTCTCAGGTAAAATCCAAACAAAACTCAAAATAAACCAAGGTTTGCTTGATGGAATTTATTCTTTTTGTGATTGGGAAGCAGATCAAGAAGACTTGGAGGAGTTTTCAGATCCAAAACAACGTGGAGACTCGGAAATTTTGTGTCACAAAAATAGAGAATTAATAGTTTTTTTCCGTAAATATCACACTTGTGAAATTGGTCTTGGACTGAGGATTGATTTTACTGGAAAAGGAAAAGGAGCGGCTTTTGTTAAAGCGCAATACAACCCCATAAATTAACTCATAGTGTGGCTGCTCTTAATCAAAGGGGTATTAGGGATATATAAAAATGGGCTTCAAGGAAGTGTATACTTTTCTGCAGGATACTAACAGGAATACTTATGAGCTTTGAAGATGGAATATAAATGCTAATCTTAGTCTGTTGGGAAATTTTTTATGATCTAATTCTCGCATATCTCCTATTTATTTGAAGAAATTAGAAGTAGGAGGTGTAGTTATGGCCAATCCTTTTGAGGCTGTTTGGAATATGCTCAAGACATCCATGGATAATACGGATGAACCAAAAACTCCATTACATGTCATTGAGGTCGGGGACCTTTGGACGTATATCACGGTCGTGGAAGAATTTATTCGTTATGAAGAAATAGGATTAAATACTACTTCAGATGATGAGGTAATGGAACTGCTTAATGATGTGATCAGAGTTTGCGAATCACATGTGAAAAATGTAAGTGAATTTATGAAAAAAGAGGGGTTGCCATTACCTGAAGCAACATCCGCTAAGCCAAACTCAAATCCTAAAGAAATTCCACTTGGGGTGAAGTTAACTGATGATGAAATTACGAATGGTATTGTTTTTAAATTAATCACCTGCTTGCAAGCCTGTGCCAAGGGGCAGGTGGATGCCATTCGAAATGATGTTGCAGTTATGTGGCTTCGAAATTATTCAGAATGGGTTACACTGGGAGCAACATTAAAAACTTTGATGCGAAAGCGTGGATGGCTAAAGGTTCCGCCTTATTACTATCCACCAGGGTCACCAACTCAATAGTCATTTGAACGAAAATGAAACCAACTCGAAGCGCTGGAGTTGGTTTTTTTAATTATATGGGCATTTCAATTGGGTCTGAGCATACATTGTAGATAGAAGACAAGCCGGGGAGCCATGCTGATGATACCGATTGTATTTTTACTTATATTAATTTTTGTTATTTATAAAAGCATTAAAATATTTTTCTCTTATCGACCACTCTCCACTGAGATCTTTTCTATACAACTATTCTTTTCAATGCTGTTTCTATATAGCATCCTCACCATTGGATTTGGGCTTGTTTATTTAATACTTTCCATGCAAGGCTTGATTTTACTTGAAGGAATGGAACTACACAATATGGCCCTTTGGCATCGTTTAGCACAATCCATTTATTTTAGTGGAGTAACCTTGTTAACAGTCGGTTATGGGGATATTACTCCAGTTGGCTGGGCTCGGCCAATTGCCTTGTTTGAGGCATTAATAGGCTATACTTTGCCTGCTGCGCTTTTCATGAAGGCTTGGCGCGAGAAGGAGAGGTAGTTTGATTTGTTCCCCGTAAATGTCCGATTGGTTCAAGGGCTTTTAGGTGGGTGCTAACAATTAAAGGGGGGACGGCAACTGATTAATTTCACTTTATTTTCTCATTTGTTTAAAAGGTCAGAAAATGCAGACGATTTCTTGCCTTGATAATGGATAAATATGTTAAGATAGATTTACTCAGGCTTTTTGGAGCAATATAAAAGGGGGGTAAAAATGGATCCTATATTGCAGTTGGTTATTGTCCCGGTAAGCGTTATTGGATTAGGGGTTCTATCTTCTTTTCTATTTAAAAGCTTTTGGGTTGGGCCGTTAGTTACAGCAGCTTCAAATGCAATTATTGAATTCATTTTTATTGAAAGTTTATCAGTCTGGACCTTACTATTTTCTTCTTTGACCTTCATTCTCTCCCTGCCTATTCTTATATATGTTAAACCTGGTGAGCACCAGAAAACAGAAATTCCAAAGTGATTTTTAGTAGTACATAATATGTCAAACTACGAGATTTGTAATGAAAAATCGTAGTCATAACAGATGTTCATGCAAACAAAACGGCGTTAGAAGCAGTGTTAGAGGACATTAAGCATCTTGTAATAGAAAGGATTTTTTGCCTAGGAGGACTTGATAGGAGGAAGCGGAACTGTCTATTGCGGAACAAACGGGAATGCCGGGCCTTGGATGAATATTCCGGAAAATTATGTTTGCCAAGTATCGAAACCCGTAGTAGGGAGGAGATTATATGCCTATTGATGACCAATATTTTGTAGGGTGGGGGACGCTTGCCCTCATAAATACAGGTTTAGCCCAAGGGAAGAATCGAACAGGCTTCAACTGGTTTTTGCTATCCCTTTTCCTAGGTCCAATAGCGACACTCATTTTATTATTTGTAGAAAAACGACCTAATCCATAGTTCATACGTCAAAATGGTTTCTAAATTTAGAACATGCTAGTATGGAAGTAACAAGATACGAAAGGGGAAATATAGCCATGGCTGAAGCAGTAGTTGGACAAACAGCACCAGCATTCGAGGTGTTGGCAAGTAATAGTGAAAAGGTAAAGCTTTCTGATTTCAAAGGAAAAAATGTTGTGCTTTATTTTTACCCAAAGGATATGACACCCGGATGCACAACGGAAGCATGTGATTTCAGAGACAAACATGAAGATTTTTCAGAGCTTGATACGGTGATTTTGGGTGTGAGTCCTGATCCACTAGATAAACATGAAAAATTTATTGACAAACATGGGCTTCCATTTCTTCTATTAGCAGATGAAGACCATAAAGTTGCAGAAGATTACGGGGTTTGGAAGATGAAAAAAATGTTCGGAAAAGAATTCATGGGAATTGAACGTTCAACTTTTGTCATTGATAAAGAAGGAAATCTAGTAAAGGAATGGCGAAAAGTAAAAGTTAAGGACCATGTTGAAGAGGCTCTTCAATATATTAAAGATCACTTGGTGTAAGTCTCTATAATTAAAAGATCCTGATACATTGTAGAAGGATCTTTTTCATGCAAATCACATGATTTAAAGTTAGAGAACGGAGGAGGATTTTCTATTGGAGATTTTATGCACGGCTAGGGTACAGTCAGAAATAAAACAACGAATGATGGAGAAATATCCAGAACATCATTTTTCATTTGTATATGGAATGAAAGAAGGGAAAGAAATGCTACCTCATGTGGAGATCCTTTTAACGTACGGCGAGGATTTAAATGACGATTTAATTGAGGAAGCAAAAAAATTAAAATGGATTATGGTCCTGTCTGCAGGAATGGATAAAATGCCGTTTGAAGCGATAGCCAAGCGAGATATTCTAGTTACCAATTGTCGTGGGATTCATGGGATTCCGATGGCAGAGTATGCCATTTGGAAACTTCTCGATGTATACAAAAATGGCAAAGTATTAATGAAACATCAAAAGGAAGAAGTCTGGGATCGAAAAGTGCCAATGCAAGAAATTACAGGACGAAAAATGGTTCTAGCTGGGACTGGAGCAATAGCACAAGAACTTGCCCGTTTAGCCAAAGCTTTTCGTATGACTACGATTGGCGTATCAAGAAGTGGAACATCGAAATCATCTTTTGATCAAGTAATTACACCTGAGAAGATGGATGAACATTTAGGAGAAGCAGACTTCTTGGTTTCCGTTTTGCCTAGCACAAAGGAGACGGTTCACTTCTTTAAAAAAGAGCATTTTGAAAAATTACCACAGCATGCAGTCTTTCTAAACATGGGCAGAGGAGATGTTGTGGACGAAAGGGTACTGATGGATATTTTACGAGAAGAAAAAATCGCCCATGCTGTATTGGATGTATTTGAGCAGGAGCCACTTCCGGAAGGTCATCCATTTTGGCAAATGGAAAATGTAACGGTGACTCCACATTTATCGGGAATAACCCCGCAATATTTACCAAGGGCATTTGAAATTTTTGAAAAGAACCTAAAGCATTTTATGGGAAATGATTTTTCAGCCTTGATCAATCCTATCGATCCAAAAAGGGGGTATTAATAATGAAGATTTATACTCGAACTGGCGACAAAGGGGAAACTTCTTTAATATACGGTCAACGTGTCCCTAAGAATGATAAACGAGTAGAAGCCTATGGAACATGTGATGAGGCCAATTCTATGATTGGACTTGCTTTAAGTTATCTAAGGAAAGAAGATAAGGAAGGAATCAAAGAATTTATGACTGTAATGGAAAGAGTTCAGACGATTCTTTTTCATGTAGGAGCGGAGTTGGCAACACCTAAAGGAAAAGAGGTTAAGTGGAAGGTGACAGAGCAGCACATTACTGAACTTGAGGCTCGGATAGATAAGTGGGAGGAAACCTTACCACCATTAACTAATTTTATTTTGCCATCAGGAACAGAAGCTTCAGCTGCCTTGCATAGTGCACGTTCTATTGTTCGAAGGGCAGAAAGAGCAGCCATTCATTTAGTTGACGACTTAAACAATCCTTTAGTCATTTCATATTTAAATCGATTGTCTGATTTTCTATTTGTAGCGGCACGTTATATTAATAAAAATTGCGGAGGCAAGGAAACCACGTTACAAGCTGATGTTTAAATCGAGATAATTGAATGAGAATGAAGGAGACTGCCTATCCTAAAAAGGTAGTCTTTTTTTCTAACAGATAGGAAAGTTTAAAACTTTCCTATCTGCATAAGTGCAACTAAGGCATTCGCCACAAAGGCTTGGCGAATGCCAAGTTTTCTAATCAAAATTTATAACTTTTAGTCGGTTTGAAGTACATGAAAAATTAGGCCTTCAATATTAAAAGTTGATGATAAGCTGAGTTTAATGTATAGATCTTAGCATTAATAATATACTTTTATTGACAAAGACATACTTAACCATGTAAACTAATTATAACAATTATAAAGTAATAATATGAATCATTATATTCCAATTACTTGTTGAAAGTGAGGTGCATGACGGTGACTCAACTAAGAATGAAGGATGCTCTTGATGTGTTGAAGGATTCAGGTGTTCGCATTACACCACAACGTCATGCGGTCTTAGAGTTTTTGGCTAACTCCATGACCCATCCAACTGCCGATGATATCTATAAAGCCTTGGAAGGAAAATTTCCAAACATGAGCGTAGCCACTGTATACAATAATCTACGAGTTTTTCGGGAGATTGGACTTGTTAAGGAATTAACTTATGGAGATTCTTCTAGCCGCTTTGATTTCAATACTAGTGAACATTACCATATTATTTGTGATGAATGTGGAAAGATTGTTGACTTCCACTACCCAAGTCTCGAGGAAGTAGAATCATTAGCAGAACAAGTTACTGGATTTGAAGTGAGAGATCACAGATTGGAAATCTACGGTACATGTGCTAGCTGTAAAAGTGAAGCTAAAGTTGCTCATTAATACAAAAAACTGAAAGTCTTAGGACTTTCAGTTTTTTTGGTCTTCACTGTACTTTTTGGAGTTGTATTTTTCATCCAATTCTTTTCCTTCTAATTCCTTGTCCCTAGTAAGAGGTTGTCTGCAATGCATACAAGCATCTACACGGCCAAGCATTTTTGTTGGTTTTCCGCAAGATGGGCAAGTAACTTGAATGGTTCTAGTCGAAAGCATCCCTATCCAAAAGTAAACTAATGTACTAAAAACAATAAATAACATTCCGATAATCATCAGGATAACCATTAGCCACTCAATTTTTTTCGCAATAATTCCTAAGTACATAACACCCATACCAATGAAAATTAAACTTAAGGCAAAGGTCCTTATTCGATTTATTTTATTTGTATATCCTTCTTTAGCCAAATTGAATCCTCCTTTAATCTCCCATAGTATAGCACATCCTTCATTAAATTTGGTTTCCTTTGTACATAGAGAGAAAAGTCGATTTTTTCAAGTGAAAAGTATATAAACTGCATTTCCAAATTTTTTGGTTTTCCTCTTTTAGGGTTTTTTCATTTTTGTCGAAACAAATTTATAACTAGAAAAAAGGATTAATTTAAAAGATGTAGAAAAAGAATAAGACCAAGAATTTATTCTTATAATGTGAAAATGTAAGCAAAAACAACTCACATAGTATAATTCCTATAAAATTAGAATTGTGAATTGGGGGAAGTTATTAATGGAAGATTTACTGCGACCCATCTATCAAGAACGGGCAAGCGCATCAAATACACTTGGGATATTACTTTTAGAAAAAAACAAGCCAATTAGCCCATTAACTGATAACTTTGATGCAATCCTATTAGTTGTCGTGCATGATGCTGAAGTTCCGTGGTTTGTTAAACATTATGAATTTCAATCTGGAATTGCTGCATTACATATAGTTGATCATGAAAAATTACATGAATGGATTGATAATAGCTCATATAGGCGTGCGGTAGAATGGATAATTCACGGGGATATTATCTTTGATCGTAATGAATATATGGTTGGATTAAAAAAGGAACTACAGGAATTCCCCCAAGGAGATCGTGATCGCAAACTGATGATGGAGTTTGGAAAGCTAATTCGTGCTTATTTAGAATGTAAGGATTTATTTCAGTCCAATCAGATTTTGGATTCCTATAGCCGTATGATTCATTCCCTGCATTATTTAGCTAGATTGGCTGTCATTGAAAAAGGATTCCGTCCTGAAGTAACAGTTTGGAACCAAGTTAAGAAAATGGATCCAGAAATTCATAAACTTTATCAGGAATTGATTACAAGCCAAGAGCCACCAGAAAAACGAATTCAGCTTCTTCTATTAGCCACGGAAGTTGCTATTAATAGTCGTGTAAAAACTGCCATCAGGCATTTAAAACAAATTATGCAAGAAAAAGATGAGCCATGGACCTTCGGAGATTTAAGACTCCATCCAGAGACACAGTTATATTCTAAAGATTTAAGTGCAGTTGTAGAATACTTAGTGGAGAAGGACATCCTAAAAGTTTCATTAAAAGAAACAAAGGGGAAAGACATATTCCATAGGACATATCTAGTTAAGTAATCAATATGTGGAGAATTCAATAGCTCCTGAATAGATTAATGTTTTAAGGGAAGTAATATAAAGTCAAAACGCATGGGATTTTGTCCATGCGTTTTTATGGTTCAAGGGCCTTTAGGTCATACCCTTGGGTGCTAACAATCGGTGGGGACGGCCACTCATTGAAGTATCACTTTATTTGTGTAAGTATAATCTTTCATATTAGTTTAACTAAGCATTCGCTACAGAAGCTTGGTGAAAGGACAGGTTTAGAGAAAGTAGATAAAACAATAAATTAGGTAACAATACTGTTTTTATTTGTGGAAAAAGGAATACTATATATGCAAACATAGTATTGACATATCTATTTTACCCATGATATATTAAATGCCGTTGCAAAATTGAAATTCAAAATTTAAAAAGTTGTTGACTAAAAATTTTCAGTGTGTTAAATTATTAATCGTCGCTTTAAACGAAATAATAAAAACAACTAAAAAAGTTGTTGACGCTAAACGAAAAACGTGATATATTAATTGAGTCGCTGTTTTCTCTAGTGACATCATTTGAACCTTGAAAACTAAACAAAACAACCTGTTA
>JAWJLM010000108.1 GCA_040191315.1 Bacillaceae bacterium S4-13-56
CTTACGTCGATGATCAAGGGCGCTTGCGCTTTTCTTAGTAGATAGGAGGCAAAGAACATAATTGTGATGTCGTTGTCTTCGAATTCCTAGATAAAATGAAGATACCGAAAAGTTTTTGGAGTGCTAAGAAACTTTGTTTCAAATTACGTTATTGGCGTAAAACGGCGATTCAACACAAAGTCGAAGAAATGGCTCATTATGCGGGTATACGTATTTCTAGAGTCCATCCTCGAAACACAAGTGCATTAGCATATGATGGTTCTGGAAAAGTAGAACGCAATAATAAAAAAGACCTTGCCACGTTCACTACGGGCAAGATCTATCATGCTGATCTGTCAGCTGGTTATAATATAGCAGCTCGTTATTTTATTGGGGCATATCAAAAATCCATGTCAGAAAATTCAGGGTTGTCCTTGCAGGCAAAAGTTCCTGTAGTGGCAAAAAGAACATCACAAACTTTATCTTCGTTAATTAGTCTTCATCAGCAATGAAGTCACCGAAGGTGGCTTAATCGTGCTTGTTTTGTACTGTATTCAAGATAAGGGATGCAAATCAAATTGCGTAAGCAATTAGTTGGAGAGGTTCACATGATAAAACATTGTAGCTAAAACCAAAATTTTCTTAAGATGGGCTTTCTTTTTAGTTTTCAAGACACCAATTCTGGGTATATAATAAAAACATAAAAAAATATTCAGAAAATTGTTGCAATATCCGTCTGAATATTTCATAATAGTAAAAAGGAACAAGGGGGTATGTTCCAGTGAAAAAACAAAAAGTAGTCTATATGTTGAGAAGGTTTTCTGAGGTTAGGTATAAGAAGGTTATTGCCAAAAGGGAAATTTCGTTTGAGATTAAATTAGCTGCTAAATTATTTTTAGATGAGTTAACTTTCAAACGAAATAAGCATTATTTAGAAGGTTTAATTAATGAAGCTATTGAAGCAAATGATCGCGAAAGATTTTATGAATTAAGTACAGTCTATGCATCTTACACAAAAGAATAAACAAAAGAGGGTGGCATATGTCATCCTCTTTTTCAGTCTACATAGAAAAATGTATAAAGTGAAACTTCAATCAGTGAGGGTATTATTGTTCGTTCATGCCGTGATAAATGAATTTAAAAATAAGGTTTTTATGTTAAGTATGCCCCTAAATCCTTTTTCATGATACAGTAAAGATAGTTCTGAGAAAAGAAGGGATATACACCATGAAAAAAGCATTAATATTTTTACTTTTCCTAATCATTCTAATAGGGTGCCAAGCTCAAGATAAAGTATTTTCATTTCAGACAGCAACAAATCACCGAACAAGTACATTTGAGACAAAATCTACTCCAATCATAAATGATTCGAAAAATGAAGACAACGAGAATGAATCAGAGGATCTTGCCAAACAGGAGAGTGATCCTTCAGTTGTGGAGGTAGAGGACCCCTCTGCACTAGATGTGGTTGCTAATAAAAAAAGAATGCTTCCCGCGGATTATGTACCAGAAAATTTAGTAGTACCTAATGTACCTTTTTCTTTTAGTGGGGAAGATGAAAAGAGGTATGTTAGAGAGGATACAGCTAGTGCATTAGAGGAGCTATTTGCCGGTGCATCGGAGGAAGGGATAGAACTAGTGGCGGTATCTGGGTATCGCTCCTATGAGCGGCAAGCAGTTCTTTATAATCATTACGTAAACACAAATGGAAAGGAATACGCAGATAAATTTTCTGCACAGCCTGGAAAAAGTGAGCATCAAACAGGCTTGTCCATGGACGTTTCAGCAGCAGTGGTTACGTACAGGTTAGTACAGGATTTTGGGAATACGACTGAGGGAGAATGGCTAAAAAATAATGCACATCAATATGGGTTCATTATTCGATATCCTGAGGGTAAAAGCCATATCACAGGGTATAGTTATGAACCATGGCATATTCGCTATGTTGGGAAGGAAATGGCTAAAGAAATTTATGGACAGGATGTTACTTTAGAAGAGTACTTAGGATATGAGTAATTCCTAAGAGGATTTATGAAACTGCTTAAAATTTTTAAAGCTTTCCGACTTAGATATAAAAATATAAAAATGGTTCTTCAAATAGTGAGGAATCATCTTTTTTTATAGTACAAAGCTTCACCCCATTCAATTCTATTTCTACCCCTATTTTATGAGAATTCGAAAAATAACTCGTCTCTTTCTCCTCTTTTTTGATATTCTAGGAATAGAAGGTTAGCAAAGTTTAAGGAGGTTTTGAATGAAGAAGAAACCGGTAGTCAGTTGGATGATGTATGATTGGGGGAATTCGGCGTTTGCCACGACTATGATGGCTGCTGTATTACCTGTGTATTACTCTGATGTAGCTGCAAATGGAATACCAGAATCACTTGCAACAAGTTATTGGGGATATTCTCAGTCTATAGCCGTTCTAATTGTAGCCATCTTGTCTCCTGTTTTAGGAGCCATAAGCGATTCCGCTGGGTCTAAGAAGAACTTCTTAAGAACATTTGCTTATTTAGGGATACTGGCGAGTATTTTGCTCGCTTTTGTAGGGGAAGGAGATTATCTATTAGCATCCTTACTCATGATTATTGGGACTATTGGGTTTTCAGGAGGGAATGTATTTTACGATGCATTTTTACCTGAGATCGCAGAAGGGCAAAACATGGATAAAATTTCTTCCAGAGGGTATGCCTTTGGATATATTGGTGGAGGAATTCTTCTAGCGATTAACTTGTTAATGATCCAAAAGCCAGCATGGTTTGGATTTCCCGATACAGTAAGTGCCACACAAGCAACTTTTGTTACAGTAGGTATATGGTGGTTTATTTTTTCTATACCACTCTTCAAAAATATCAAAGAAGAAAAAAAGGTTCAGCCAAAGAGAGAGCACTCGTATGTGACTATCGGCTTTAAAAGAGTTGCCCAATCATTGACTGAAATTAAAAAGTTCAAGCAATTATTTTTGTTTCTTATAGCTTTCTGGCTCTTTAATGATGGGATTTCAACCATTATTAAAATGGCAACTATCTACGGAAGTGAAATCGGCATAGGGACAACTGATTTAATATCGGCCTTATTAATCACTCAATTCGTGGGTATCCCATTTGCGTTTTTCTTTGGGTGGTTAGCTACCAAGATTACTCCCAAAAAAGCTTTGTCTTTATCTTTAATCATCTATACGGGTATCGTTATTTTAGGTTTCTTTATGACAACTGCTCTCCACTTTTACATTCTGGCAATTTGTGTAGGCTTTGTTCAAGGAGGGGCTCAAGCATTAAGTAGATCTATTTTTGGAAGAATGGTACCAGGAAACCGTCATGCTGAATTCTTTGGGTTTTTTGGGGTTTCTTCGAAATTCGCTGCTATGTTTGGACCATTTGTGTTTGCTTTTATTGGGCAAATAACAGGTTCTAGTCGATTAGGGATTTTATCTTTAATCTTCTTCTTCGTTGTGGGATTCATCTTGTTGCAGTTAGTTGATATTGAAAAAGGTGAAAAAGAAGCAAAAGAAGCGACAGATCCAAAAGATAGAGTGATTATTTATTAACGAATAGTGAATAGATTAAAAAACGCAGGAATTATATAAATTCCTGCGTTTTTTTCTAAGAATAAGAAAATCCGTCTAGCTTCAGTGAAAAAGCTTCATCGAGTAAATCTTCGAAGTTTTTGCTTCGAGTAAGGAAAGCTACTTAGAGCTACTTCGCAGAAACAAGTGCGCTTCTTGTTACAAGGGGCGCATGCACTTTTCATATTTTGATTCCAAATTTTAAAAAGAAAAGCTTTTTGATATTCTGTTGATTTACAGAAAACAAATTTTGATTTAAAATTAAACTTAGACAAAGGAAAGAAAAAGTCTTTCGTGAAAAAAATTTAAATTCGCTCACTTTTCCAAAATTGCAGCATATCATTTTATTAGTAAAATGAACTTTTAAAAGTTCACTTTTTTTTAATATTAAGTTTCCTTAGGGAAAAATAGTGAGGGTAAGGAAATTGCTTATAAAGGAGAGATTTTATGACTGAAAATTTAATACTGGCATTTGGTTTTACATTAATGGCAGGTCTCTCAACAGGAATAGGTAGTATTCTTGCGTTTTTTACATCTTCAACAAACACAAAATTCCTTTCATTTTCTCTTGGGTTTTCTGCTGGGGTTATGATTTATGTGTCTATGATTGAAATCTTTGTAAAAGCACAGGATGCTCTTGTTCTTGAAATGGGTGAAGTAATGGGCAATTGGATGACAGTTGCAGGTTTTTTTGGGGGTATGTTACTCATTGCGTTAATTGATAAATTAATTCCTAAGCAAGGGAACCCACATGAGCTTAAGAAAGTAGAGGATATGAACAAGAAACCTCAAGATTCCAATTTGTTGAAGATGGGGAAGTTTACTGCACTTGCGATCGCTATTCATAATTTCCCAGAAGGAATTGCGACGTTTACTGCGACTTTACAAGATCCAACGATCGGTTTTGCAGTAGCTGTAGCCATCGCTATTCATAATATTCCAGAGGGGATTGCGGTTTCAGTTCCAGTTTATTTTGCGACAGGGGATCGAAAAAAAGCCTTTAAACTCTCCTTTTTATCTGGGATCTCAGAACCGCTTGGTGCGATTTTTGCTTATTTAGTTTTAATGCCTTATTTAACAGAAACGATGTTTGGAGTTATTTTCGCTGGTGTAGCCGGGATCATGGTATTTATTTCGCTCGATGAATTATTACCTGCAGCCAAAAAATACGATGAAGCACATTTGTCCATTTATGGAGTAGTTGCAGGCATGATGATTATGGCGCTAAGTCTTTTATTGTTTATTTAATAAAAACAGACCAAACCAATAAGATTTGGTCTGTTTTTCATCCATAAATAGACTCTGAGTAACGATTGGTTAATCCTAGTTCTAGAGGCTTACCTGTGTCATACGAATAGTTTCCTATAAGTTCACGGAGTAGAAGCTGCTTTCCTCTGGCAGGGGTTTGCCAAAAACGAATGATCTCAGAAATAATATCGATACTTTGTGCTCTAGCATGTTCATAAAGCTCCAAGAAGCTTTCTTCGGAAGACTCATTGGTTGCTGAATGATACCATTTATTATGTTGTTCATTTAAATAATCATGGTCATTCTGAAGCGGCTGATGGGAAAAATCAGAAACAAATGACCCTAGCAATTTATTCTTCCAGCCTAATGGGTCATAAAGAACACGTAATGCCCGTTTCATATCCCGATATGAATCCTGAATAAAGGAGTCAGTTGTTATCTCCTTGACCGAAGGAAAATGCGTATAGATTGTTTTCTTTAGGATATCTTCCACTTCAGAATTCAGCTTGTATCCTATATCAATTTCCTTATAAACAGGGGTTTTCCATGTAGGGAGGTTCCTGGCCTTCCTCATAAGGATGGTATCAATGGCAACTTCTAACCTTTGGTGATTATTTTTTTTGTATCCTGCTCGATAATGGATATAGGGATGAGTATTTCTATCTAAGATGTGATGAGTAATAAATCCTATTACATATGCTTTAGCATGATTGTTAGAGTTGGCTGAATGAAGAATTAAATCATATAGAAAATCTCCACATTTTTCTTGATGTATAAGATTTCCAACCTTTTCTACTGATTTTTCTTTTTTCCATGGCCAAAAGTTATGGTAAAAAAAAGGATCTGGACCTTGTGCGCCAAGATTCATATATCCTTGGTTTATCTCGGATTGATAAGGATACCTTACAGAGTCCATAACATCCTCACAAAACATAATATGTGTCCAAATATTAGGCATGAATCTTTCTCCCTTCACTGGTCCTGAAAAATCTATAGTTACATTATAAAGGAAATTATGTATATGCATAGATAGGTAATTCTTAAAGTTTTTTGTCCAAATAAAAAGAGTCCGCTATTTTGTAACATTTTAGCGGACTCTATTGTTCAAATTTCAAATTCATTCAATCGTATACCCTTCATGAAAATCGTGAGACAAAACTACGAGCGTTCTTCTCGACTCATCGCCTCCTTTATGTAACAATTTACTTAAAGGGTGCCTCCTTTCATGTAGTGTACTTATACTATAACCGAAAAACTGAATAGTGTAAATAGTCTGATTAAATTTTATCATTATTTTTAAAGGAAAACATTTTCGTATTGGATAAGGAGGAGATAGGTTTGGACTATCGAGTGGAAAAAGACACTATTGGAGAAATTAAAGTAGATGCTTCAAAGAATTGGGGGGCACAAACAGAAAGGAGCCGAAATAATTTTCCGATTGGTAAAGAAAAAATGCCATTAGAAATTATCCGTGCATTCGCTATTTTGAAGAAAAGCGCAGCTATAGCGAATCATAAGCTAGGACTATTGGAAGAAGAAAAAAAAGATGCCATTACATATGCGGCAGATCGAATTCTCTCAGGTGAATTAGATGAACACTTTCCATTGGTCGTTTGGCAAACAGGAAGTGGAACACAATCTAATATGAATGTGAATGAAGTTATTGCTTTTGTGGGGAATCAATGGCTAGAAGGAAAAGGAAAAGAATGTAGACTTCATCCTAACGATGATGTGAATAAGTCTCAGAGTTCGAATGATACGTATCCTACCGCTATGCATATTGCGGCAGTCCTAAAGGTAGAGGATGATCTTCTTCCTGCTATAGATGTACTAAAGCAAACTTTTGAAAAACAGGTGGATCGCTTTAAAGATATAGTTAAAATCGGTAGAACTCACCTTCAAGATGCGACTCCATTGACTTTAGGTCAAGAAATTAGTGGATGGCATCGTATGTTAGAAAAATCATCTGAAATGATTGAAAATAGCTTGGAATATGTAAGAGAGCTTGCCATTGGAGGAACAGCTGTTGGAACAGGGTTAAACGCACATCCTGATTTTTCTGAGATGGTATGTACTGAAATTGAAAAAATTACAAATAAGACATTTAAATCAGCAAAAAATAAATTTCATGCCTTAACAAGCCATGATGATATGGTTTATGTTCATGGAGCGATCAAAGGATTAGCAGCCGATATGATGAAAATCGCAAACGATATTAGATGGCTTGCCAGTGGTCCACGAAGTGGGATAGGAGAAATTACCATTCCCGCCAATGAACCGGGGAGCTCGATTATGCCTGGGAAAGTAAACCCTACCCAGAGTGAAGCAGTCACAATGGTAGCGGCACAAGTTATGGGGAATGATGCAACCATTGGATTTGCTGCAAGTCAGGGGAATTTTGAATTAAACGTCTTTAAACCAGTCATTGCCTACAACTTTATGCAAAGCTGTGAATTATTGAGTGATAGTATACGCTCTTTTAATGACAGATGTGCAATAGGAATTGAAGCAAATGAGAAGAAAATTAATCAATTTGTAAGGGATTCATTGATGCTTGTTACAGCACTCAATCCTTATATTGGGTATGAGAATGCTGCTAAAATTGCGAAGTATGCCTTTGAAAAGGAGCTCACATTAAAAGAAGCTGCTTTAGAAACTAAGCTTTTAACCGAGGAACAATTTGACGAATGGATTGATCCGAAGCGAATGACTGGATCAAATTAAGACGTAAATATATATTTTACAAAAGTAAAAAGCAGTTCACAAGCAAAAAAGGCACCGGGGAAAAATTGTCATCGTTTTTTTGTGATATCTCCTCTTTTTTCAGTCCATACTATGAGTAACACAGGAGGTGATACAACATGGCAAACAGCAACAATTCAAACCAACTTCTTGTACCTGGTGTTGAGCAAGCTCTTGATCAAATGAAATATGAAATTGCACAAGAGTTTGGTGTAAACCTTGGCGCCGATACAACTTCTCGTGCTAATGGATCTGTTGGTGGAGAAATCACAAAGCGTCTTGTACAAACTGCCCAGCAGCAGCTTGGTGGATTCCAACAATAATATAAGTTAATGGTTTTGGGAGGAATGGGAGACCATTCCTCCTTGTTTTTTATACAGATTTATAACTTTAGTCGGTTGATAGTATAGTAAAACTAAGGCTTTCTCCATTAGGACAGTTAAGTTTTTCTAACAAAAAAGAGGCAGGTGAGAAACATGTATGTATGTCCATTATGTAATGGCCTAAAGTCGTATCAAGTTAAATGCCCTTCTTGCTCGAGTGAAATGGACGATCATGGCAGGGTGGTAGATTTTTTAGATAATTACAGCCCTTACTTAGAAGATGAAGGACTAAAGCTTGTAGATGGGGTTGAAGACTCAAGCAAAAGCCATTTATGTGTCCACCTTGTTCAATGTCATAATTGTGGTCTTGAAGAAAATGTGAAAATTGAGGAACAATTTCTTGGAAGCTAAATAAAGTGAAACTTCAATCGATGAGTGTATACCCGCTAATGCATGATAAATCCCCCTATCGTATCGATGGGGGATTTATATAAAGGGGGTTAATCAATGAATTCGTTTTTCAGTGTCTTTATCAAAGAAGTGAGCTTTGTTCATATCAAGAGCTAGTTTGATTTTGTCCCCACCGCGGATATCAGTACGTGAATCCACTCGAGCAATGAAATCTTGATCATGAAATCTCAAGTATAGGAAGGACTCAGCTCCCATTAATTCTGCAACATCAATGGTTGCATCAAATGCAGTTTCAGGGCTTGATTCAAGAAATACTGGCTCATCGTGTACATCTTCAGGACGAACACCTAAAATAAGTTCTTTATTAAGGTAACCTTGATCACGTAGGAGTTTCATTTTTCCTTCTGGAACTTTTACTTTACCTTCATTGCCAAGTGAAAAATATCCATCTTCAAGAACACCTGCTAAAAAGTTCATAGAAGGTGATCCAATGAATCCACCTACAAAAATATTATCGGGCTTATCGTAAACCTCTTTAGGTGCACCTACCTGCTGAATAATACCATCTTTAAGAACAACAAGACGAGTAGCCATTGTCATAGCTTCCGTTTGGTCATGCGTAACATAAATAGTTGTAGTCTGTAAACGATGATGAAGTTTTTGAATCTCCGCACGCATTTGAACACGAAGTTTAGCATCTAAGTTAGACAAAGGCTCATCCATTAAGAATACCTTTGCATCACGTACAATAGCACGTCCAAGAGCTACACGTTGACGCTGGCCACCAGACAATGCCTTTGGTTTACGATCTAGATATTCTTCAAGGCCTAATATTTTAGCAGCATCTGTTACGCGACGCTCAATTTCTTCTTTTTTAAATTTTCTAAGCTTTAATCCAAACGCCATGTTATCATACACATTCATGTGAGGATATAGGGCGTAGTTTTGGAAGACCATCGCGATATCGCGATCTTTTGGTGCAACGTCATTTACACGTTTATCGTCAATATAAAGGTCACCATTACTGATTTCTTCCAATCCAGCAATCATGCGAAGAGTTGTAGATTTACCACAACCAGATGGTCCTACGAAAACGATAAATTCCTTATCTTTAATATGAAGGTTAAAGTCATCAACTGCTTTAACGTTCTTATCATATATTTTATCAATATGTTCTAAACGAAGTTCTGCCATTTAAAATCCTCCTATTTGTAAGCGTTTTTCTAACTGATGTAAGTTTATAACAAAAATGTTTTCATCGTAAATGGCAAACGTGCACAAAGATTTATTGCTAATTTGTGCAAGCTACCTAATACCCTTTAAATTTCCTATAAGAAGAGCTAAGTATGTCGTCATAGCCCCGCGAAACTGCTTCACATCAATTCCTGTTTTCTCAACAAATTTATCCACCCTGTACTGTAGTGAATTGCGGTGCATATACAATTTTTTGGCTGCTAATGTAGCATTTGAATTACACTCTAAAAATATTTGGATAGTTTTTAAAAGGTCAGGGTCATCTTCCACTTCTCGAAATATACTCATATACAGAAAATTGGCATCTTCTGCATCTATTGAATTCAAAAAAAGATATGGAATAACATCTATATGAGTAGCTACATCCTTTTTCACAGTGGACAGGGATAGCTGATAACACTTCTTCGCCCATTGGAAGGAAGAATACCCTTGGTCGATGGAATAAAACATTTCACTAATATAGATTTTTATTTTAATAAAAAAATCACTCATTAAAATATCGACGATTGCATCATAACTCACTGGCTCGTGGGATGTCTCATCAAACTCCTCAATAATAATCCCCTCTCCTTCATTTTCCCACAATACGGGCATATCCTTGGCAAACAGGCTTTTTAAAGCTTCTTTGAATGTGTCTACATCTATATCACCGTCTGATAAGGAGAAAAAAACAAATCGGAAGGAGTTCACTCCTTCAAACTTTGTTAATTCTTTATCTGATTGCAGATTGTATAGAAGATCCCACCATTGTGTTTCATTCTTTGTATAGTTGGGATGATAATTGCGATATTTTTTTAAAAAGGTACTAAGCAATAACTTGTCTGATTTGGAAAGATCTGAATTTGCTATTCCAATAATCGTATGATCTGGCAACTCAAACCATTCATATTCTTCATCTGTACTTTTTAATTCATCTGATCCTTGTATGATTAAACTTGGAAATAGATTTTTTAAGTTCTCGATCATTTAAATCCCTCTTTTAGCTTCTTTTTAATCCATTATAACAGGTGTGGGTAGGGGGGATACATGTTGAAACTTTTTTTAAAAGATAAGTATAAAATTTGTCTAGCTCCAGAGAAAAAGCATCATCGAGTAATCTTCGAAGTTTTTGCCCCGAGTAAGGAAAGCTGCATAGAGCTACTTCGCAGAAACAAGTGTTTTTCTTGTTTCGAGGGCGTTTGCGCTTTTCTTAAAAGATAAGAAATCATTATGGCT
>JAWJLM010000109.1 GCA_040191315.1 Bacillaceae bacterium S4-13-56
AGAGGGTCGAAGGTTCGAGTCCTTCATGGCTCACCATCCGTATAAATAGTTACAAGAACTACTTACTTTAAAAGTAGTTTTTTGTTGCGAAAAATGTCATAGAAATAGTCTTTTCTTTTTCCATAAAAGATTTATAATTTAACTATTATTAGCTTTGCGGAAATAGTTCAGTGGTAGAACATCACCTTCCCAAGGTGAGGGTCGCGGGTTCGAGTCCCGTTTTCCGCTCATATTGTCTGGGTCAGCTGGGAGAGAACCTGCCTTGCACGCAGGAGGTCATCGGTTCGATCCCGCTAGGCTCCATATTCATCTCGAAGGATTTTCCCTTCGAGATTTTTTGCGTTCTATAGGTGTATATATATACAAATAATTGTCGAGTTGAGTCATTGAGGTATTTAAAGATAAAATGATAGAGAATAAAAGGAGGTCTGGGAAAATGAATAGAAATATATCAATCATAGGTGTCCCGATGGATCTTGGTCAAAATCGCAGAGGGGTAGATATGGGACCAAGTGCTATTCGTTATGCAGGGGTAATTGAAAGATTGGAGCAATTAAATCTTGATATACAAGATTTGGGTGATATTAAAATCCTTCGGCCGGATCGAAAACAATACAAAAGCGGTCTTAGAAATTTTTACGAAGTAGCTAATGGAAACCAAAAATTAGCCGAATCTGTTGATCAGGTAATCCAAGGTAAACGCTTTCCTTTAATATTGGGAGGAGACCATAGTATTGCAATGGGGTCTCTAGCAGGAATTTCTAAACACTATAAAAATCTGGGTGTTATTTGGTATGATGCACATGCTGATTTGAATACGGGAGAAACCTCTCCATCAGGTAACATTCATGGTATGCCTTTAGCAGCCAGCTTAGGCATAGGGGATAAAGAATTAACTGAAATCCATGGATATAGCCCCAAAATCAAGCCTGAAAATATCGTGATTATAGGAGCACGATCTATTGATGAAGGAGAACGCAAATTAATACATGAAAAAGGAATTAAAGTCTATACCATGCATGAAGTGGACCGATTAGGAATGAGTAGGGTAATTACAGAAACTATTGCTTACCTAAGAGACCACACGGATGGCGTTCATTTAAGCTTAGATCTAGATGGGTTAGACCCAACAGATGCGCCAGGTGTAGGTACTCCAGTAATGGGAGGTTTAAGCTACAGAGAAAGCCATTTAGCTATGGAAATGCTTTATGAATCTCAAATCATAACATCAGCTGAGTTCGTGGAAGTTAATCCAATTCTTGATGAAAAAAATAAAACTGCTAATGTTGCCGTTGGGCTGATGGGTTCTTTATTTGGAGAAAAGTTATTATAATGTAGAATGTTAGAAAAATAAAGGCTTCTCGCCAAGTCCTATTGGCGAAAGCCTTATTTTTTTCCTGGAGGATAAACCGACTAAAGTTATAAATTCTGATAGTAAAAAAGGACAGTGTTGCTGTCCTTGATATTTTATCCCGCATGAACAGCAAGCCATGAAACAAGCTTCACCAACAAGGGTGAAAAATTTAATATTTTATTTTCATGGCAGTAATACCCCCACCTCAAGTCTTAAGTGGACGAAAAGAGAAGGTGGGGGATAAAATGCCCGTAAATGTCCGATTGGTTCAAGGGACTTCAGATCATACCCTTGGGTCCTAACAATTAGTGGGGGACGGCCACCGATTGAAGTTTTCCTTTATTTTCATTGTACTAGAGGATTCATTGAGTCTTTTTACGGGTGTTTTGCAACTGATTTAATAGATGATCTAGTTGTTTACTAACTTTTACAACATCAGGTGAACTGAGAGGCTTTTGTTTCGAAATTTGATGCATATGTTTTCTGCGTTTTTCTATTTCTTCATATAACTGTTTTTCATCCATAATAAAACCTCCCTTTCCCCACAAAAAGCATTATACTATAATACTAGATATAGGAAACAAATCCCTTCCAGTTTTTTAATGATTTTTTATCCCACATTTACGGGCAGCCAACCATGAAGCAAGCATCACCAACAAGGATAAAAAATTTAATGTTTTATTTTCATGGGAGTAACTCCCCCACCTCAAGTCTTAAGTGAAACGAAAAGAGTAGGTGGGGGATAAACAACCCGTAAATGTCCGATTGGTTGGTCATACCCCTTGGGTGCTAACAATTAGTGGGGGATGGCCGCTGATTGAAGTTTCACTTTATTAATTAAAAAACATCCATTTTTATAGGTAAAACATCATGTATATCATAGATTGAATTTTTTTGAAACCTAAAAGAGGTACTGCTCGTATAAGTAGTGACCGGAGAGTTAGCGAGGTAGTGCATGGTGGAAACAATTATTAATCAACGAATAAAAGAAGTTAAAAAAGGTGACCAATCTGCATTTGAAGATGTGGTTTCATTTTATCAAAATAAGGTATACCAAATTTGTTATAAAATGCTAGGTAACTCCCACGAAGCAGAAGATGTGGCCCAGGAAGCTTTTTTACGGGCTTATATGAATATACACTCATATGATGAACAAAGAAAATTTTCCACGTGGTTATATAGAATTGCAACTAATTTAAGCATCGATCGTATAAGAAAGAAGAAGCCTGATTTTTATCTCGATGCAGAAGTGAAAGGTGCAGAAGGACTGACCATGTATTCTCGGATTTCTGCTGATCAGCCTCTTCCCGAAGAAGAAATAGAAAGCTTAGAGCTTCAAGAGTATTTACAAAAAGAGATCCTAAGTTTACCAGAAAAATATCGGGCTGTCATTGTTCTTCGATATTTGGATGAGCTTCCCTTGCAGGAAATCAGTGAAATTCTTGATATACCTGTTGGAACCGTAAAAACAAGAGTACATAGGGGACGAGAGGCTTTACGTAAAAAGCTTCGTCATTTGTAAGGAGTGAGCAAGATGAACTGTCCGTCTGAGATGATTGAATATATGCATGAGTACTTAGATAATGAATTATCTAAGGAGAACGAGGTTATTTTTCGCAACCATTTAGAATCTTGTAAGGATTGCCAAAACCATTTTAATGAGCTAAAGAGAACAGTGGCAATGATTCAAAGTGCAAACCATATCCAAGCGCCACCCTCCTTCTCAAGTCAAGTAATGGCAAACTTACCTAAAGAAAAGAGGAGAGTGGGAATAAATCGCTGGTTCAAATCACATCCGGCTCTTTCTGCAGCCGCTATCTTCTTTATATTTATGTTTGGAGGCTTCCTTTCCTCCTGGAATCAAAATCAGGATTTATCAGTAAATCAAAAACAAAATATCCTCATTGAAGACAACACAGTTATTGTTCCTGAAGAAAAGGTGATTTCTGGGGACTTAGTTGTAAAGAATGGAGATCTTAAAATTAAAGGTAAGGTCAAAGGTGATGTTACCATTATTAATGGGAAGATCCTAAATGAAGATTTAATGGATGGAGAAAAGTATATGGCTTCCGCTGGAGAGGTAACGGGAGACATTAAACAAGTGGATCAAGTATTTGAATGGATTTGGTTCCAAATCAAAAGTACAACAAAAGAAATTTTTTCCTTTAATAATAACTAGGTGCTGGTCATCTTAAAAAAGGTGGCCCCACCTAGTTATTATTTCGTCTATTAAAAAGTATGCTATAATAGTACAAGTATTTTATCCCGCATTAACGGGCAGTAATACCCTATCTCAAGTCTTAAGTGAAACGAAAAGAGTAGGTGGGGGATAAACTGCCCGTAAATGTCCGATTGGTTCAAGAGCCTTTAGGTCATGCCCTTGGGTACTAGCAATCAGTGGGGGGTGAAGAAAACCCCCACTGATTGAAGTTTCACTTTATGCTACTTAGTACGGAGAATTATGTGTAAAAGGAAGTGTGAACATGCTGGATGGAGATCTCGAGTTTTTTTCATTGCTCCGGATGGCTATAGATATTGCCCTTGTTTGGTTTCTTATATATAAATTAATCATGCTGATTCGTGGGACCAAAGCTGTTCAACTCTTAAAAGGAATCTTTGTAGTCCTGGGAATTTGGTTTTTAAGTGGTGTATTTGAACTTAAAACTTTACAATGGTTAATGTATCAAGCTATTACTTGGGGTTTTCTAGCCGTCATTATCCTCTTCCAACCGGAATTACGAAGAGCTTTAGAGCAACTGGGACGAGGAAGTTTTTTTTCGCGAAATACACATACACTTGATGATGCTACCAATCAAACGGTAGAGGCAATCATTAAGTCCTGTTCATACATGGCAAAGCGAAGAATAGGGGCATTAATTACCATTGGAAGGGAAACAGGGATGGACGATTATGCTGAAACGGGTATTCCGATTCATGGTCATTTAACAAGTGAATTGTTAACTAATATTTTTATTCCTAATACCCCCCTTCATGATGGAGCGGTTATTATAAAAAGTAATGAAATTGTAGCAGCTGCCTGTTATCTTCCTCTGTCGGAAAGCCCGTTCATTTCTAAAGAATTGGGAACTCGTCACCGGGCAGCATTAGGAATTAGCGAAGTAACCGATAGTATAACCATTGTAGTTTCAGAGGAAACGGGGCAAATTTCCTGTACGAAAAACGGAGAATTACATCGTGATTTAAGCGTAGATACATTAAGAGAAATATTGACTAGAGATTTGGATATCGATTCAGGCCAATCTTCGAAAAAAGCCTGGGGTTGGGTGGTGAAAAAGGATGGATAAATGGATCAAGAGTCCTTGGTTTATGAGGACCATTTCCCTTCTATTAGCCATTTTGCTATATACATCTGTGACAATGGATGAAAACACAAGATCAAGTGACAGCATTTTTCCGGAAGGAACAGATCAAGTTAAAAAAGTTACCGATATCCCTCTCGAAGTTAAGATGGATGAAGAGAAATATGTAGTTCGAGGGGTTCCTGAAGTAGTAAACGTTACTTTGTCAGGACCAAATAGTATTTTGACTCCAGCAGTTAGACAATTAACATTTCAGGCATATATTGATCTAACCAATTTAGAACCAGGAGAACATACGGTTTCTGTTCAGACTAGTGGGATTGCGAACCAGCTAGCAGCCTATGTTGAACCAGATACGGTTACAGTAACATTAGAAGAGAGAGCCAGTGGCACCTATGATGTTGAATTAGAGTTGATAGGAGAAAGTAGTTTATCTCCTGATGTGGAATTAGGAAAACCGACTATTACACCATCACAAGTTGAAGTTACAGGCCCGAAAACAGAAGTAGACAGGATCGCGATGGTTAAGGCGCTTATTAATGTGACGGATGCGACCACCTCCATACAAAATCAAGAGGCACCAATTAAAGTATATGATTATCAAGGAAATGAGTTAAATGTATTTGTACAACCATCTAATGTTAGAGTAACTCTCCCTATCGAGAGTCCATCCAAGTCCGTACCATTTGAATTAGAAACAACAGGAGAGTTACCTGAAGGACTAAGCTTAGCAACTATTAAGTCAGATCAAGTTTCCGTGACACTTTACGGACCACAAAACATTCTTGATAAAATTGATCAACTTGAAACTATTAAAGTCGATCTATCAACAGTAACTGATGACACTGTTCTTGACTTAGATATTCCTCTTCCTCCAGGTGTCCGTCGTTCTGATCCAGAAAAGATTCGAGTCACTATCGAGGTAGAAGAAACGGAAGAGCTAGTTATAGAAGATGTGCCAATTCAAGTTAAAAACAATAACCAAAATCGAAACATTACCTTTATCAATCCAGAAAATGAGATGGTAAGCATCACTGTAAATGGGACCAAGGATCAATTAGAAGGTCTTACATCAGATGATTTTGAAGTTAGTATTGATGTTGGAGATTATTACACTGGAGAATTTGAAACAGATATCATTGTCGACGGACCAGACGATCTAAACTTTGAAACCAATATTAAGACAGCACGAATTCAAATGGAATAACCATTCGTTCATATTCGTTTGAAGAAATTGAAGGAGCGATTCAGCAATGGGAAAATATTTTGGAACAGACGGCTTCCGAGGAGTAGCAAACATAGAATTAACACCAGAGTTAGCTTTTAAAGTTGGAAGATGTGGAGGGTATGTTGTCACTAAAGGTGCAACCAAGCCAAAGGTTATAGTTGGACGAGACCCGCGTATTTCGGGGCAAATGCTAGAAGGGGCTCTTGTAGCAGGGCTTCTCTCTATTGGTGCAGAGGTAATGCGCTTGGGCGTCATCTCTACTCCGGGGGTAGCATTTTTAACAAAAGCTTTAGGTGCCGAAGCGGGGGTCATGATATCTGCTTCACATAATCCTGTAGGTGATAACGGGATCAAATTTTTTGGAACAGATGGTTTTAAACTATCCGATGACCAAGAGAATGAAATTGAAACACTGATGGATGAGGAAGTAGATTCTCTTCCCAGGCCTACTGGGGCTGATATAGGGCAAGTGAATGACTATTTCGAAGGTGGACAAAAGTACCTTTCCTATCTAAAGCAAACAGTGGATTATGATTTTGACGGTTTATATGTTGCACTAGATTGCGCTCATGGAGCCACTTCATCTTTAGCCCCACATTTATTTGCGGATTTAGAGGCTGACATTTCTACGATTGGAACATCTCCCGATGGGACTAACATTAATGATGGAGTGGGATCCACTCATCCAGAAACTCTTCAGGCCTTTGTATTAGATAAGCAAGCGGATATTGGCTTGGCATTTGATGGTGACGGAGATCGAGTTATTGCTGTCGATGAAAAAGGAAATATAGTAGATGGCGATCAAATCATGTATATTTGTGCGAAGTACTTGAATCAAAAAGGACGGCTAAGACAAAATACCGTAGTGTCAACTGTAATGAGTAATCTTGGCTTTTACAAAGTAACGGAAGCGAATAACATAACTAATGTCCAAACAAAGGTTGGAGATCGTTATGTAATGGAAGAAATGCGAAAGAATGGATATAACTTAGGTGGAGAACAGTCTGGACATATTATCTTTTTAGACTATGTGACTACCGGAGATGGTATGCTATCAGCACTTCAACTACTAAATGTTATGAAAGAAACAGAAAAGCCGCTATCTGAATTAGCTGGGGAAATGCAGAAATTCCCTCAAGTATTAAAAAATATACGAGTGACAGATAAGAAACAGATGGAAACGAATGAGGCTATTTTACAAGTAATACAGTCTGTAGAGCAAAAGCTTGGAAATCAAGGTCGAGTTCTTGTTCGTCCTTCAGGAACAGAACCTTTAGTTCGAGTGATGGTGGAAGCACCAACCGAAGAAGATTGCGAACAATACGTAGATGAAATATTAAATGTTGTCCAAAGTGAAATTGGAACTCAGGAATAATATTATGCGCAGGTTCACTTTATTGGGGCCTGCGCATACATTGTAGAAAAACACTTTTACTACCAATAAATAGCTATTGACGGATTATTTTTCACTCATGTAAAATAATATTTGTTCCTGTGTAAAATTATTCCTAGGAACATTTTTTCTTATTCAAAAATAGAAAGGAGCATAGGCTACAACTTAATAGAAGCGCCAGGACTATTTCTATCAAATAGTTGACGAGGTGGAGGTTCATCGAAGTGTTCGGCGGATGCCTCCCGGTTGGAACATCTTAACCGTTAGATTTGATCTAAAACAAAGAGGCGACTCTTTGCACAAAGGAATCAAAAGAAGATGTGAGAATGACTTATACGGGAGAGGGGCAAATCAGCCCCGTTTTTAGGAAGTGTTGGTTTGCCCCTTGGCCACTTCAAGGAGGAAAACTACGTTATGTGTGGAATTGTTGGATATATTGGTAAGGAAGATACAAAGGACATTCTTTTAAAAGGTCTTGAAAAATTAGAATACCGCGGTTATGACTCAGCTGGGATAGCCACTTTGAATGAAGATGGAGTGAATGTGACGAAGGTTAAGGGTCGTATTGCGGTATTACGTGATGCTGTTGATGAAACTATTCATGCTACAATGGGAATCGGTCATACTCGTTGGGCTACTCATGGAGCGCCAAGTAAGGAGAATGCCCATCCACATCAAAGTGCGTCTGGTCGTTTTACTATTGTGCATAATGGTGTCATCGAAAATTACGAAGATGTCCGTCACGAATATTTAGAAAATGTAGAGATGAAAAGTGAAACAGATACGGAAGTCATCGTTCAACTAATGGAAGTATTAAATAACGAAATGAATGATGTTGCCGCAGCCTTCCGTAAAGCAGTTAGTCTTATGAAAGGTTCATATGCTGTGGCCTTATTAGATAATCAAAATCCAGATGTTATTTATGTGGCTAAAAATAAAAGCCCGCTATTAGTTGGGCTTGGTAAAGACGGTTTCAACGTTGTAGCAAGTGATGCAATGGCCATGTTGCACGTTACGGACCAATTTTTAGAGCTGCATGACAAGGAAACTGTATTGGTAAGCCGTGATAGGGTAGAAATCCTCACTCTTGACGGTGAATTGGTTGAGCGTGAACCATATACGGCTGAACTGGATGCAAGTGATATTGAAAAAGGAACCTATCCACATTTCATGCTAAAAGAAATCGATGAACAACCATTTGTTATTCGTCGTATTATCCAAGAATACCAAAATGAAAATGATGAATTAAAATTAGATCCTGAAGTTCGTAAAGCAATGTTAGATACGGATCGTGTTTATATTATTGCGGCAGGAACAAGTTATCATGCAGGCTTATTAGGAAAACAATTTATTGAGAAATTCGCACAAATCCCAGCAGAGGTACATGTATCTAGTGAATTCTCCTATAATATGCCTTTGCTTTCTGAAAAGCCACTCTTCATCTTTATTTCCCAAAGTGGAGAGACTGCTGATAGCCGGTCCGTACTTGTTCAGATTAAAGAACTTGGGCATCCCGCATTAACGATTACGAATGTTCCTGGATCTACCCTTTCTCGTGAAGCAAATTATACCCTGCACTTACACGCAGGTCCTGAAATTGCCGTAGCTTCTACAAAAGCATATACGGCTCAAATGGCTGTATTAGCTATCTTGGCAGTAGATACAGCACGTGCTAAAGGAATTAAACTTGATTTTGATCCTATGCAAGAGCTTGCAATTGTCGCTAATGCTATAGAAGCTCTTACTGATCAAAAAGAAGAGTTTGAAAAGATTGCCCGTGAGTTCTTATCGACTACACGTAATTGCTTCTTCATCGGACGTAGTATTGACTATTATGTTGGTTTAGAAGGTGCCTTAAAGCTAAAAGAGATTTCGTATATTCAAGCAGAAGGCTTTGCTGGTGGAGAACTGAAGCATGGTACCATAGCCCTTATTGAGGATGGCACACCAGTTATTGCGTTGGCCACTCAAGTTGCTGTAAACTATTCTATTCGAGGAAACGTAAAAGAAGTTGATGCTCGCGGAGCAAATTCCTGCGTTATTACTATGGAGGGATTACAACAAGAAGGAGACTCATTTGTACTTCCAAAAGTACATGATATTCTTACTCCACTTGTTTCAGTTGTACCGCTTCAACTAATCGCTTACTATGCAGCCCTACACCGTGATTGCGATGTAGATAAGCCAAGAAACCTTGCAAAGAGCGTTACAGTAGAATAAATCATCTGAAAAACCTGGTTAGTTTGTTCACGGACATTAATGTTGGTAACTAGACATTAAGGTTAGTAACTAAACAATAATGTTGGATACCAAACAATATAGTTGGTAACTATATCGCTTGGTTATTGTATATAATAAATTTTTTGTAAAATAATATAATTAATCTACACATATTTTTGTGTAGAATGGGCGAATAAAGATTGTTGCGAGATTTAAAATATAATCTAATGTCTTCACCCAATAAACTCGCTCCTAACCAAAAAAACTCGGTTCAGGACAAAAAAAGTCGGTAGAGTAGAAACAAGGGTTAAGGAAGAAATAGGGAATTAAAGAGCAAGATTAAAATTGAAAAAAGCCAGAAGGAATAAGGGTTTTCGAGCCTTTATTCCTTTTTCTTTTCCCCTAAAACCTAATCCCTTAACTCTACTCTGGAACGACTTTTTTAGTCCAAAATGGTCGGTGGTTGTAAAATCTGAACAAAAATTAGATGAATGTGGGGAAAATGCAGGAACGACTTTATTAGGCGGGGAATATTGGAAAAGAGCTTGAGGCGTTGGGGGAGTAAGAGTTGGCAAGGTTTGAGGGAGGAGGGGAGTTGGAACGAGTTTTTTGGGTGGATACAAAATTATAAACCATTTATTCAAGCTCATGATAACAAAGTAGCGTCTGAAGGATGGCTTACTCGTCACCTAGGGTGGAAGACGAAAAGAATTCATCATACTCTTTCAGAGTACGAAAGAAGATATCTTTACTATTTAGAGTGGTTGGATGAAGTTGGTGATATCAGAGAACATTATCCCTTACTTCCTCAAAGTTGAACTGAAGAAATTGCAAAGCAATTAAGTATAAAACATCCTCATATAAATGGAGCTCCTGTGATCATGACAAACAATAATATAAAGTTCATAATAGATATATAAACCTTTATTGGGGGGAATTAAATTGAAGACAAAAATAATTTCTTCACTTATTTTCCTATGTGTAAAATATTTCTCGAGGGTAATTAGAGCTA
>JAWJLM010000110.1 GCA_040191315.1 Bacillaceae bacterium S4-13-56
GAGTTTAGGGCAGGAGCAAGGGGCAAAAGTGAAAAAAGATCCTCAAAATAGGAAGCATGATTCCTCCACCTCTATCATACATTGTACTTGGGAGGTGGACCGGATGAATTTGCAAACCTTTTGGGAGCGGCAGTGTCAGCTCTTTTTAAAGAAGAGTAGGGATGGGGAACTACTTGATTTTCTAGAGAGAAAGCGAAGGGTTTTTGAGAATAGGGGCTACCAGATGGTTCGGATGCAGGCATACGGAAAGCCTGTGGGACGTTATCGTGATGAATCAGACAATCAGAAGATTACCTATGATCTTCATTTATCGTGGCTTGTTCGAAAAAAAGATCATTGGTATATGGAAGAGAAAAAAATGTTAAGGACTGCTGTATACAAAGGGGATCAATGGACAGAAGATAGGGAATTGTCGAACCCTCTGAATAGGGATGAAGAGGGCAACACGAATTGGCAACCTTCTGATGTCATGGAGGTAAGAAATCCAGAGCTATCCTATACCTATGATCGCCGGAAGGCAGTTCAGTATGCAGAACGCTGGTGGAATGATTATAATCCAAAATATAAAAAATTTGATGTGGATTGTACTAACTTTGTTTCGCAGTGTCTCCATGAGGGCGGTGCTCCTATGTGGGGTCAACCGGATCGGACCAAGGGCTGGTGGATGTCAGATAATTCGTGGAGTTACAGTTGGTCAGTTGCCAATGCACTTAGATGGTATTTAAGCGGATCAACAAAAGGGTTCCAGGCTGAGGAAGTTTCCAGTGCAGAAGAGTTAAGACCAGGGGACATCATTTGCTACGACTTTGAAGGGGATGGAAAATGGAACCATAATACAATTGTGGTAGAAAAAGATGCCAATGGTGAACCGTTAGTGAATGCCCATACACAAAATAGCCGCCACCGATACTGGTCCTATGAGGATTCAACGGCTTACACCCTAAATATTCAATATAAATTTTTTCATATTAAAGGATAGACTAGGCTTTCCCCACTTTAACGAGTAATACTCCCACCTCTACTCTTATGTAAAACAAGAAGAGTAGGTGGGATAGACTGCTCGTAAAATCCCGATTGGTTCAAGGGCCTTTAGGTCATACCCTTGTTAACAATCAGTGGGGATAAAGAAACCTCCCACTGATTGAAGTTTCACTTTATGATATAATAACCAAATTGAATATGATCGAAGTATAGAGGTGAAAAGAATGGGACTACACATCGTATTATACCAACCCGAAATCCCAGCAAATACTGGTAATATCGCAAGAACATGTTTAGCAACAAATACGAGTTTACATTTGATTCGGCCATTAGGGTTTTCTACGGATGATAAGATGCTTCGTCGTGCAGGACTAGATTATTGGCATGATGTGGATATCAAATACTATGATTCTTTGGATGAACTTTATAGAGCTTATCCGGAGGGGAAGTTTTATTATATAGAAAATTTCGGTACGGGGTACTATACTGACTTTGATTTTTCCAATACAGAAGAGGACATTTTCTTTGTATTTGGTCGAGAAACGAACGGTATACCGAGAGAGTTGCTTATTGGCAAAGAAGATCGTTGCCTTCGAATTCATATGACGGATAAGGTCAGATCTCTTAATCTTTCCAATACAGCCGCCATTATGATTTATGAAGCTTTACGTCAGCAAGGATTTCCGAAGCTTACTTAAAATGAATAAAAGCCAGCATCCTTAGTGGATGTTGGCTTTTTGATTATTCTTATTTACGCGCTCCGGGTTTGGAATCGTAGCCTGAAGTGAAGATAGCGAACAAAAATACCACCATTACCCCTAAAATTAGAACAAGGTTCATTATAAATAACCCCCCTTTATGTACTAAAAAAAACTTCGCTATTATTTATTATACCCAAAACTCCTTCAAGTGTGAATGAATAATGTGTTTTTTTGGGTCAAATACGTTACATTCCCTTCTTTCTATGTTTGGACAGATAGCACAATATTCAGAAAAAAATCATGATCAGTCTTTTTTAGGCATAGACTTTATTAATCTTGGTTCACGACTAACAGGGGAGGTCGCATTTGTGAGTATCTTAGAGAGGATTCGAGATTATCGTGAAGAAGAAGAAAGATTGAAGTGGGAAGGGACATTTGCGGAATACTTGGAAATGGTAAAAGAAAGACCTTATCTTGCACAATCTGCCCATTCTCGTGTTTATCATATGATTCAACAGGCTGGAATCGAGGAGAAGGATGGGAGAAAAATTTATCATTTTTTTGATAAAGAAATTTTTGGTCTGGAAGATGCCATGGAAAAATTGGTGGAAGAATATTTGCACCCAGCAGCCAAAAGGCTTGATGTTAGAAAAAGAATACTACTATTAATGGGTCCGGTTAGTGGAGGGAAGTCCACGATTGTTACGTTGCTAAAAAGAGGTTTGGAGAGATTTTCATATACGGATGAGGGAGCGGTATATGCAATTAAAGGCTGTCCTATGCATGAAGACCCCTTACACTTGATCCCTCATCATTTACGAGATGAATTTTATGATGAGTATGGAATTAAGATTGAAGGGAATTTGTCTCCACTTAATTCCATGAGATTAGAAAAAGAGTACGGAGGACGCATTGAAGATGTGAAAGTGGAAAGGATCTTTTTCTCAGAGGATAAAAGGACAGGGATCGGAACCTTTAGTCCATCAGATCCCAAATCACAGGATATTGCAGACCTCACAGGGTCGATTGATTTTTCAACCATTGCGGAATATGGGTCAGAATCCGACCCAAGAGCGTATCGCTTTGATGGGGAATTAAATAAGGCTAACCGAGGCCTGATGGAATTTCAAGAAATGTTGAAATGTGATGAAAAGTTTCTCTGGCATTTACTTTCACTCACTCAAGAGGGGAATTTTAAAGCGGGTAGGTTTGCGTTGATTAGTGCCGACGAGTTAATCGTAGCTCACACGAATGAATCGGAGTACCGATCCTTCATTGCCAACAAGAAAAATGAAGCTCTTCATTCTCGAATGATTGTCATGCCTGTTCCCTACAATTTAAAAATTAGTCAGGAAGAAAAAATTTATGAAAAAATGATCGGTCAAAGCGACATTAAAGACGTTCATATTGCTCCACATACGCTAAGAGTAGCTGCGATGTTTACAATTTTAACAAGATTAAAAGAAACAAATCAGGGGCAAGCAGACCTTTTGAAAAAAATGAGATTGTATGACGGAGAAAACGTTGAAGGATTCAGTGACGTGGATGTAGAGGAAATGAAGAAGGAGCATCCAGATGAGGGGATGTATGGAATTGATCCACGATACGTCATTAATCGCATTTCATCTACTATTATTAAAAAAGGGCTTACTTCCGTCAATGCATTAGATGTCCTTCGCTCTTTAAAGGATGGGCTCTCAAGCCATGCTTCTATCTCAAAGGATGATCGAGAGCGTTATCTCAATTTTATATCGATGGCACGAAAGGAATATGATGATATTGCCAAACAAGAGGTCCAAAAGGCCTTTGTTTATTCTTACGAAGAGTCTGCAAAAACTTTAATGAACAACTACCTGGATAATGTAGAAGCTTACTGCAACAAATCTAAGATTCGTGATCCGTTAACAGGAGAAGAGTTAAATCCAGACGAAAAGCTTATGCGTTCTATTGAAGAACAGATTGGTATTTCTGAAAATGCAAAGAAAGCCTTCCGCGAAGAGATTCTCATTCGTATTTCGGCTTATGCACGAAAAGGGAAGAAATTTGACTATCGATCTCATGAACGCTTACGAGAAGCTATTCAGAAGAAGCTTTTTGCGGATCTGAAGGATATAGTGAAAATTACTACTTCAACAAAGACACCAGATGAACAGCAACTGAAAAAAATTAATGAGGTTGTGGCAACACTCATTGATGAATACGGTTATAATTCGACATCGGCAAATGAATTGTTAAGGTATGTAGGAAGCTTGTTGAATCGATAAAAGATAGAAGCCGTCCAATGAGGGCGGCTTCTTCATATATTCAAACTGCTTTCTCATTTGCCTAAATGGTCCCACAAGGTATAAAAATAATATATTTCTTCCATAATAATGTTTTTATCTTGGGCTTTCACACCTCCCTTAATTCGTGAAATGGTTTCATCCACTTGCATCATGTTTTCCCTTTCAACACTGAATTGAACTCGAAAAACGATTTTATCCCATGCTGTTTGAATGTAGTCCACTTCCTCTTCGGCTTTTTCCCAATCCAGATGGTTTATGGATGTTTCTAAAGATTTCATTGCTTCAAGCAATCGGTCCTCTTCACTAATAGGTTGTTTGAGAAAAGAACCTGAGAGCATAATCGCAATAAATATAAGGATAAAACTCCAGGGTATGGCATATAGCATAAATTTTTTCATGAAAATCTCTCCTACTAAAAAGGGCCTTTATAATCACCGATGTCTTGTTCAGAACTGACATTATCCTCAATCTTATCTACGTATAACTGCTCATTGGGAAGAATGAGAGCATACGACACTTCCTTTATATCGGAGACTCCCTGTACTTTTAGCTGATTTTCCAACCACTCTACGTCTTTTTTTCGTTGTTTTAAGTTTTGTTTTAAGACGATTCCATCTTGTATCACTTCTGTTGACAACCGTAAGGGTGATGGGGTTAGCTGTAAATCTTTTGGGGTGACATGTCTAAATTCTGGTCGTTGAATAATAGAAAGTTTTCCATTCACCTCAAATATAGCTGTATCTATCTCTGTTATATCAAACACTCCATGTTGACGGAGAAGCATCATCAGTTCATTAAATTTGAGACGCATCTTTTTTAAGTTCTTTTCTAAGATTTTTCCATCCTGTATAACAATGGTAGGCTCTCCATCAATGATTTTCCCTGCATAACGATGTTTTATGGTGATAATTTGAAGTAAACCTGTTAGACCGGCAAACCCCGCTAAGCCTACCCAATGAACCCAGGCCTTTGTTGATAAATCCGTGGCAAGAGTGGCTGCAATCGACCCAATGGTAATTCCGTTGATATAGTCAAAAAAAGAAAGCTGTCCAACCTCTTGTTTTCCTAAAATTCTAGTGAAAATTAATAGGGTAAAAAAAGAGATGAAAACACGTACAATAACTATCATAGTTTCATCTAGCATAAAAACTCCTCCTGACTTTAGTATGGATAATTCAGTGATTTTCATGTTTTTAATTTAGAGAAGAGGGAAAAGGGTAAATGTGGGGTGATATGTATGACAAATAAAAGATTCGAAAAGGACAAACCCAATAATAGCTCCATGGCTAAAAATATGAAGGAAACTATAGAGTTAGGGAAAATCATGGAGCATATAGAGACAAATGAGGAAATTCAGGAAAAAGGAAAAGAACCTGATCCCAAACAGCACAAATGATGAAGTGGGGTGTCCCAATTGGACATCCCTTTAGTTTTTTACTTATGAAAGTAAAACTTTGGTTAACAATACATATTAGATAAATATGCTTTTACAACACATAGATAGGGTATATTAATTGAATAGCCAAGCATTAGGTTTCTATAATGGGGATGGAGATAAACGAAAAAAAAACCAATTCTATGGTAACGGAGGTTTTTAGTCGTGGCAGATGGATTTTGGGAAAACTTTCATGGTCCCAATCGTGGGTATATAGAAGAACAATATGAGTTATTTGAGAAAGACCCTGATGCTGTTGATCCATCGATCAAGTCGATGTTTGAAAAATATGGAGTACCCGTCTGGTTAGACCAGGGGATTACAGATGCTACTCCAGCTCTGACAAATCAGGTAAATATAGAAAAAGTAACAGCTGCATTAAAGCTAGTAGATGCCATTCGTCGATACGGCCATTTAGAAGCTGAAATCTATCCAGTAGGAAAACCATCTAATCGGTTTTCAGCTGTTCTTGATCCGGGTACGTATGGGTTAGAGGATCAAGACTTAAAAGATATTCCATCTGAATGGATATGGCCAGAGGCACCTAACCATCTAAATAATGGTTTTGAAGCTGTTCAGGAGTTAAAAGATATCTATATTGGTACAATTGCTTTTGAATTTGACCATGTGGATAACGAAGAGGAACGTGCTTTTCTTCAGAAACAGGTCGAAAGTGGGCATTATCGAGTGGATCTTTCCTCCCAGCAAAAAAAACAACTTTTAAATCGATTGGCTGAAGTGGAGGGCTTTGAACAATTTTTGGGAAAGACTTTTGTTGCACAAAAAAGGTTTTCGATTGAAGGTCTCGATATGATGGTTCCGATGTTAGATCATATTATTGAATCTTCATGTGATGATGAGACAGAACATATTATGATGGGGATGGCTCATCGGGGTCGTCTAAACGTTCTCGCTCATATTTTGGGAAAGCCTTATGATCATATTTTTTCAGAGTTCCACCATTCACCGAACAAGGATTTAGTGCCCTCTGAAGGTTCAATGGGGATTAATTATGGATGGACGGGAGATGTGAAGTATCATTTTGGTGCTCATCGTGTAGTCAATACAGAGGAAGAAGAAGGACCGTGTACACGCGTTACCTTGGCACATAATCCTTCTCACCTTGAATTCGTAAATCCAGTGGTAGAAGGTTTTACAAGGGCTGTTCAAGATGATCGAAACCAAAAAGGCTATCCAAAGCAAAATGTTGATAAGGCCTTTAGTATTTTGATTCATGGGGACGCTGCATTTCCTGGTGAAGGAGTTGTAGCAGAAACGTTAAATATGAGTGATTTGCCTGGATACTCTTCAGGAGGAACGGTTCATATTATTGCAAATAATATGGTGGGCTTTACAACACCTAGAGAACAGGGACGTTCCACTCGTTATTCTAGTGATGTAGCCAAAGGATATGAGATCCCAATTATTCATGTTAATGCCGATGATCCTATTGCATGTTTGAGTGCTGTTAAATTGGCTTATCAATATCGTAAAAGATTCCATAAGGATATACTGATAGATCTTGTGGGATATCGTCGCTACGGCCACAACGAAATGGATGAACCGAGAGCGACTCAACCTATTCTTTATAAGGAAATTGATGAACATGATACAGTAGCTAAGCTATATGCGGACCGTTTAGAAAAAGATGGTGTTGTAGATTCTAGATATTTTAATCAAGTAAAAGAAGAAATAGAAAGCAAACTACGAAAAGTTTTTGAAAACATGAAAGAAGATGAAAAGAAGCAGGAGGACCATGTCAAGATACCAGATGTTGTAGAGGCTAACCTTGAAGATATTTCTACTGAAGTGGATCTAGATCGCTTAAAGTCTATTAATGAGTCCCTGCTTCAGCTTCCGGAAAATTTTGAAATGTACCAGAAGTTAGGCCGTATGCTAAAGAAACGGAAAAAGGCCTTTGATGAAGGGAGTAAGGTGGATTGGGCGCTTGCAGAGGCATTGGCCTTTGCCGCCATCCTGCAAGATGGAACACCTATCAGGCTTACCGGTCAAGATACCGAACGTGGGACGTTTGCTCATCGACATCTTGTTTTGCACGACGTGAATGGAAATGACACATATAGTCCTATGCACGGGATACCCGATGTAAAGGTTTCTTTTGATATTCGAAACAGTCCCCTTTCAGAAATAGGGGTCCTTGGTTTTGAATATGGATATAGTGTTCAAGCAAAAGATGCACTAGTTCTTTGGGAGGCCCAGTACGGTGACTTTGCTAATGCTGGGCAGGTGATTATTGATCAGTTTATAGCGGCTGGCCGTGCCAAGTGGGGGCAGGCAACAAATATGGTTCTATTGCTTCCACATGGATATGAGGGTCAGGGGCCTGAACATTCAAGCGCCCGCTTGGAGCGATATTTGCAGTTGGCCGCTGAAAATAACTGGAGCGTAGTAAATGTGACCTCAGCTGCTCAGTATTTTCATCTCTTACGTCGACAAGCGGCAATCTCTGGGACAGCAAGAGCACGCCCTTTAATCGTAATGAGTCCAAAGAGCTTAATCCGAAATGATCGAATAGCTGATGATCCCGTAGAGTTTACAAAGAGATCCTTCATGCCTATTTTAGAGGAAGCCTTATCTGATGATCCTAAAATAGTTGAAAGACTTATTTTAGGATCAGGAAAAGTCATGGTCGATATTAGTGAATATGTAGATCAGAATAAAGGGAATTGGAGTAAGAATCATATCGTAAAAGTAGAGGAGATTTATCCATTCCCTGAAAAACGAGTGGCAGAAGTGTTAAAGAAATATCCAAATGTAAAAGAGGTTGTGTGGGTACAAGAAGAACCGAAGAATATGGGTAGCTGGGATTTTGTAAAGGGGACGCTACACCACCTTTTAACAGAAGAACAGCAATTAACGTATATAGGCCGACCAAACCGGTCATCCACCGCTGTTGGAGAACCAAATATTCATAAAACGGAGCAGCAACGAATTATTACTGAAGCTCTGAAGCCGTCAAAAGGAGGAGAAACACGTGAAAGAGATTAAAATTCCAGAACTAGCTGAATCGGTTACAGAAGGAACGGTCGCTGAATGGCTTGTGAAAAAAGGAGACCAAATCAAAAAAGGGGATCCTGTTCTTGAGCTTGAGACGGATAAAGTGAATGTGGAAGTGAACTCTGACTATGAAGGCGTTGTTGCTGAATTACTAGTAGAAGCTGGTGATGATGTTCAAGTCGGAGACACGGTTGCAAAAGTAGATGAAAGTGGAGAAATTTCTATGGATTCTTCTGATGAGGCTGAAGGTGATTCGAACCAGGAAGAATCTAAGTCGAAGCAGGATTCGAAACAAGAGGATTCGTCAGAGGAAAAAGAGGATTCCAAAGAGGCTCCAGTTAAGAAGCAATCAAAAGATGAAGAAAAGTCTTCAATAGGTGATGAGAAATCTCAAAAAGAAGTTTCTTCCGAAAAAGGTGTTATTGCATCGCCTGCTGCAAGAAAACGGGCTCGTGAGTTAGGGATTAATTTAAAAGATGTGTATCCAAAAGATCCGCTAGGGCGTATTCGTCCAGAGGATGTGGAGGAATCAGGAAAATCATCAACTCAAAAGAGTGGATCAGGTCAAGCAAAGTCAAGCTCAAACAACTCTTCTAGTTCAAAGAGTGAATCCAAGGATAAAACGGAATTCCAAAAGCCAGTGGAACGCATCAAGATGTCTCGTCGCCGAATGACCATAGCGAAGCGTTTAGTTGAAGCACAGCAAAGTTCAGCTATGTTAACGACCTTTAATGAAGTGGATATGACCAATGTGATGAAGCTTCGTAAAGAACGCAAGGATGATTTTGAGAAAAAGCACGGAGTACGGCTTGGTTTCATGTCTTTCTTTACCAAATCTGTAATTGGTGCCCTGAAGGATTTCCCATTATTAAATGCGGAAATTCAAGGGGACGAAATTGTTGTGAAGAAATTTTACGACATTGGAATGGCTGTTTCAACGGAGGGAGGTCTAGTCGTTCCTGTTGTTCGTGATGCGGACCGACTAGGTTTTGCTGGAATTGAGAAGGAAGTTGGTCGTCTGGCTGAAAAAGCACGTGATAAGAAACTCTCTTTAGATGATCTACAAGGGGGTTCCTTTACCATTACTAATGGTGGGGTATTTGGTTCCTTGTTATCAACACCTATTTTAAACACACCTCAGGTTGGGATTCTTGGTATGCACAAGATTGAGAAGCGTGCGGTTGTTATGCCTGATGATACGATTGAAGTTCGTCCCATGATGTATTTGGCTTTATCCTACGATCACCGGATTGTAGATGGGAGAGAAGCGGTTCAATTCTTGGTAAGAGTTAAGGAGCTCTTGGAAGATCCGTATGATTTACTGTTAGAAGGATAAAATCAAAGGAAGCATGTGATACTACAAGTGTCACATGCTTTTTTACATGAGAGATAAGAAATCATTATGGCTCGCTTCGCGGAGCCAC
>JAWJLM010000111.1 GCA_040191315.1 Bacillaceae bacterium S4-13-56
AAATAAAACTTTGTCAAACTCATGTCATCTTATTCAGCTTTTAGGGTGTAAATAATTTAAAAAATTGCTTGCATTTTAACAGAAACATTATAAAATATAATTTGTCCTTGAAAATTGTCTGGTGGTAATCGCGAAGAGGTCACACCCGTTCCCATGCCGAACACGGAAGTTAAGCTCTTCAGCGCCGATGGTAGTTGGGGCATTGCCCCTGCCAGAGTAGGACGTCGCCAGGCCAAAGGAAAAGGATGATTTCTCCATGGAGAAATCATCCTTTTTCGTATTGATTTAATTTTTTTATCAATTTGAGTTAGCACTTAACCATGAAAAAGAGCACCTAAGCATAAATTTTAGCACCCAAATCCGAATGGTTGCATTAAATTAATGATTTTAGAGAATTTACTTATCACTTAATGAACTAATTCATCACCCAAATAGGGTCAGCGGCACTCAAGTTAGGATCGTAGCACTCATTCTTATAGAACGGCACTATCCTTCCCAAAATCGTCACGCAAATTAAGGGTTTTAGCACTTAAATTTCTAAAACTGTCACCCAATGAATAAAATCGTCACTCAAGCTAAAAGAGTAGCACCCAACCACTACATTTAGCACCAAACCTCTCAAACAGCACTAAGCCTACAGGATCTCCTCCTGTTTTCCGTTTGGTTTTTGAACAATCAAAAGCATTACTCCAGTAATTAATAAAGTAATTATAGGTAGAATAATAGAATGTGAGGAAAGAACTATTCCATTACCTGAATTTATATATAAGCTTTCCCAATATAATATTAAATAATAAAGTAAGTACTGGACCTATCATTATTCTTTTCAGTGTATAACTTGCCAAAACATCACTAGAACAAAAATCATAGTACTATATTTTTAAATATTTCAAGGTATAATTATATGATTTTTCTGAATATTATAATAAAATCCAAAAGCTATAATAAAAACACTCTATGCAAGAGTGTTTTAAGAAGTGCTCCAGGCTGCATTCATTCCAGCAACTCTACCAGTTACAAGTGCTGAAGTAATGTTGTAGCCACCTGTGTAGCCATGTATATCTAGAATTTCACCACAAAAGTAAAGGTCGTTCATGAGCTTCGATTGCATGGTACTTGGTACAATTTCTTTTATAGAAACTCCTCCACCTGTAACAAAGGCTTTTTCAATAGATTGAGTGTCATGTACTTTTACTTGAAATTGCTTAGATATATTGGAAAATTTTTTTATTTTATCATGAGAGATTTGGTTGGCGCGAGAATCTTGATTTAGCTCAACCAGCTCTAACATAAAGTCCAATAATCGTTCGGGAAAAGGACCCTTTAAAAGATTTTTAATGGATTTATTAGGGGACTCTTCCATTTTATCTAAAATGCTTTTGTAAAATTCATCTTCCGTAACGTTTGGCAGTAGGTCTATCTCAATTGGAACGGGGCGATGTCCCTTCATGAATTCTTTTACAACAAACTGAGAACATCTTAATATGGCTGGTCCTGATAAACCAAAATGAGTAAAAATCATATCCATTTGATGGGTGATCACTTTTTTATTTTTTTCGTTTAAAACGGATACAGCAACATTTTGTAAGGAAATCCCTTGAAGGATTTTCTTTTTGATAAACGATTCATTGGATATGAGAGGAACTTCGGTTGGATACAGCTCTGTGATGGTATGTCCTGCTTTTTTTGCCCAGGCATACCCATCTCCAGTACTTCCTGTATGTGGAACGGACTTTCCTCCGACTGCAATGATAATAGCTTTTGTTTGTATTTTTTCTTTATCTTTTAAAATAATAGTATGATGCTCCTCATCAAAATGAATGGCTTCAACCGGTCTGTTTGTACGAACGGTCACATTATACTTCTTCAACTGGTTTAACAGCGCTCCAACGACGTCTTTGGACTTATTACTAACAGGGAACATTCTTCCATGGTCTTCTTCTTTTAGTTGAACACCTAAACCTTCAAAATAATCTATGATATCATGGTTATTGAAAATAGAGAAAGCACTATATAAAAATCTTCCGTTTCCTGGTATATGTTTTATGACTTCACTTTCAGGTAGACGATTGGTTACATTGCAGCGGCCTCCACCTGATATAGCTAACTTCCTACCTAATTGATCTCCCTTATCCACTAATAATGTGGTCGCTCCATTCTCAGCGGCTGCGATGGCTGCCATTAAGCCTGAAGGTCCACCTCCTATGACTGTTACATCAAACATGCTTGTCATCCCTTCTTATTGGTTATGCTGGTAATACAATTACAGTATCTATTTTTCCTTTTATTTGTGATAGAATGTATTAGTTAGATTCTACATTAAATGTGGGTGAATATCATGTCAAATTCAAATATTTTACGTGGTACGATGTTGTTGACAGGTGCCACTTTTTTCTCGAAATTTTTAGGGATGCTTTATGTAATTCCTTTCTTTGCTCTTGTAGGGAGTGAAGGAGGGGCATTATTTCAGTATGGATACACACCCTACAATATCATGTTAACCATATCAACTGTAGGATTGCCACTGGCAATTTCCAAGTTCGTTTCGAAATATAATTCATTAGGGGATTATCAAACTGGGAGGAGAATGTATCGTTCGGCCATGATTTTTATGTCCATCACAGGGTTTCTGTCGTTTTTAATCCTTTATCTTGGGGCTGAAACAATAGCCCATTGGATATTACCTGTGGATGAAATTCCTGAAGGAGCTACATTAGCCGATTCCGTAGAGGATATAACAATCGTTATTCAAATGGTTAGTTTTGCGTTACTCCTCATTCCTGGGATGAGTCTCACCCGAGGTTTTTTTCAAGGGTATGAATCAATGGGGCCAACCGCTATATCACAGGTTGTAGAACAAATTGTTCGTATTCTCTTCTTATTAAGTGCAGCATTTTTAGTTGTCAAAGTGTTTGAGGGAAGCATTGCAACAGCCGTGAGTTTTGCTACATTTGCAGCCTTTGTTGGGGCAATCGCCTCTTGTATTGTTTTATGGTTTTATTGGAAAAAAAGAAAAAGTCATTTGGATAAACAGCTTGCACTACAAACAACTACCCATGATTTGTCCAATTGGGAAATGTTTAAAGAATTATTCTCCTATGCAGGTGCGTTTGTTCTTGTTGGGATGGCAACTCCACTGTATCAATTCGTGGATCTTGTCACCTTTAAAAGGGCTATGATTGGTATTAACCAAGGGGATATTTCGGATATAGCATATGCTGCTATTACTTTGTATGGACACAAACTAGTGATCATCCCTGTTACTTTAGCAACTGGATTATCGTTAGCAGTTCTACCAGCCTTAACAAAATCATTTGTGAGTGATGTGAAAAATGAGGTCTATCAGCAAATTAATCAAGCCTTTCAGGTCATTCTATTATTGGTTGTTCCAGCTGCTATTGGGATTGCGCTTTTGTCTTATGAAGCCTATGGTACTCTCTATAGTTTAGAAAATATTGATTTAACAGGAATGTTATTGCGCTGGTACGCCCCTGTTGCAATTCTTTATGCATTCTTTGTTGTTTCTGCTTCAGTATTGCAAGGAATTAATCAACAGCGTTTTGCTGTTGTTAGCTTAGGAATTGGTTTTGCGGTTAAGGCTTTAAGTAACATCCCCCTTATTACGTTTTTAGGACCTAAGGGTTCTGTCATTGCGACTGGATTAGCGGTTTTGTCTGCGGTGATCGCTAACTTTTGGAGAATAAAATATACGATTGATTTTCCTTTTAAGCAGTTATTTAAACGTGGAGCCTTGGTGGCCATGTTTACTATTGCAATGGCATTAGTAGTTTTAGTGTTAAAATGGGGCCTGAATGTTTCCTTTGCCTTAAGTGATAGTAGAATGGGCTCTTTGTTAGTTCTTGTCCTATGTTCCATTGTGGGAGCCATTATGTATTTGTGGTTAGCTTATAAATCCTCCCTTCTTGAAAGAGTGTTAGGAAACCGAGTAAAGAAAATAGAACGCATTTTTAGACGGGGGTAATAGAATTGAGACTTGACAAGCTATTATCAAATCGTGGTTATGGGAGCCGTAAAGAGGTCAAAGAGATTATCAAAAAAGGTCATGTCCTCGTAAATGAGGAAAGGATAAAAGATGGGAAAACACAGATTGATCCCATTCAGCAAATAGTTACGGTCTTTGGAGAAAAAGTTGAATATAAGGAGTTCATCTATCTAATGATGAATAAGCCACCAGGGGTTGTTTCGGCTACAGAGGATACAGGAGACAAGACTGTTATAGATTTGTTAGGGAAGGATGATCAGCTGTATAATCCGTTTCCTGTGGGACGGCTGGATAAAGATACTGTTGGTTTACTTCTTTTAACTAATAATGGAAAACTATCCCATCAACTTTTGTCACCGAATAAGCATGTTACAAAAACCTATTTTGCTAAAATAAAGGGAGTCGTTACAAATTCAGATGTGGAAGCCTTTCAAACGGGAGTCACTTTGGATGATGGTTATGTTACTATGCCTGCCACATTAAGAATACTTTCTTCTGGAGAGCAATCGGAAATTGAACTTGACATAACAGAAGGTAAATTTCATCAAGTGAAAAGGATGTTTGAAGCCGTAGATAAAAAAGTTGTGTACTTAAAGAGAATAAAAATGGGGAGTTTACAATTAGACCCAACCCTATCTGAAGGAGAATACAGAGAGTTAACGAAAGAAGAGTTACAATTACTAGAATAATCTTAGTTTTTTTATATGATCAACCGACGGAACTTATAAATTCTAATAGTAAAAAAAAGCCCGGAACATTCCGGGTTTATCTATATCTCTCTATGATATTTTCACTTTTTTCTTTGTGATTTCCCACTTTCCACGTTGTGGACTTGTAACAAGTCCATTGTGCTCTAGAACATTAAGGTCCCTTTGAACAGTTCGGTCTGTGATACCAAACTCTTCTGATAACTCGGCCGTGCTTACTGTCCCCCTTTCACGAATAAATAGATAGACAGCTTTCACACGAGTTAGCATGCGAGAGGTAGAACGATTCAAAATACCACTCCTTAAAGATTCTTATACTCACCGTGGATCAAATCTTAGAAGTTATACATAGTATAAACCTTATTTTGAGAATTGACCAGTTTTACTAGCAATTTCCTTTTATGAGTTTTAACGGTGTAATATATACCTATGTCCTATAGAAAGAAATATGCTATAGATAAGCGAGGAGGTAAATAGTGATGAGTCATTATTTTGTTGGAATACCAATTCGAGGTCAGCAAAGGGACAGGCTAGAAAAATGGGGTCAACAAATAAAGCCGTATTTTGATTACAAGTTATGGGTCCATCCCAATGACTTTCATATTACATTAGCTTTTTTAGGAGCATGGGAAACTTCTAGTATTGGAGAACTGATGGGATCTTTGGAAAATTTACAAAGTTTCCCGCCTTTTCATATTGAAATTGGCGAGTTGGGTAGTTTTGGATCTGCTATAGCACCTCGAGTACTTTATGCAAATGTTATAAAAAATGATGTTTTAGAGAAGCTTTATCTTCTGATTCATGAACAAATTCAGTTTGAAAAAGAGAAACGACCGTACCGCCCCCATATCACCTTGGCCAAAAAATGGAAATCGGAACAAAAATTAGATAAGCCTTTTTCAGGAAAAGACTATATAAAACACGCACCATATGAAAAAATGAAGGTAGACAGAATATGTCTTTTTGAAATACACCCTGAAAGAGCTCAAAAATATGAATGTATAAAGTCAATAGACCTTAAAGGGGAGGAAGATTTTGGCGCAATTAATTAAATTACAGGATTATATCTCTAGGTATGAGATTGATATTTTTCATTATCCTGGCCAATTCATTCGCCTTAAACAAGAAAATTGGAAAAAATTCAATTCGATGGGTGAACTGCAGGAGGCATATATATCGGAGGAAGAAAAAAAGCAATATTATTTAGATGCGCTCATGCCCTTTCAACTTAAATGGGCAAGTAGCACCATTCGGGAAAAATCATTTTTAGATTATTACTATAAATCTAATCCAACCCTTCGTTATTTCTTACAAAGATTTCCTGATACTTTTTTGGTGATGTTTCAACCTATTTTTCTTTTAAAAAAAGCACCAGTTGAAGGAGAAATTATAATTATAACTCCTGTTGAAATACTGTGTTTAACTATCATTGAATTCCCTGAAGAGGTGACGATTATAGCTGGTGACGATCGCACTTGGATGCAGGAGAAGGATAATGTTAGAACTCCTTTCCTAAGTCCTATGATTTCTTTAAAAAGGACAGATGTAATCATTAGGAGCATCTTAAACCGTTATTCTATTAATTTTCCAGTTCGTAAATTGGTTCTTAGCCAAACTAATGAAATTCAATATCAAACAGAACCTTATCAAACAAAGTATATTGGAAAAGAAGCATATCCGGAATGGTTTAAAAAAATTCGAACCTTTAAAAGTCCATTAAAGCACATGCAATTGAAGGCTTCAGAGGCTTTGTTAATGCACTGCCAAACAACCTCAGTGAAACGCTCTGAATGGGAAGAAGATGATTTAGACTTATCAATGGATGATGATCAAAACTAAAAGGAGAACGGTTATGAACGTTATTATCACAAATCCTGTCGCTGGAAATGGTAGAGGGTTAAAAGTGTATTCCAAGTTTAAAGAGCTCAACAAAGAAAATCTAGTAAACTTTCGTTCCTTTTCTACCAAATACCCAGGCCATGCGGAAGAAATCGCTCGACAAATTTCGCAAATGCACCATGAAAGGATTCAAATGCTTTATGTAATTGGCGGTGATGGAACCTTTCATGAAGTTCTAAATGGCTTACAAGCGCATAATAAAATTCCAGTGTCTTTTATCCCGGCAGGATCAGGAAATGATTTTGTTAGAGGGGGGACATTATCTAGTCGTCCAAGTAAGTTAATCCAACAGTTAAAGCATCATCCTAGGCTTAGTTCATTTCGCCCTGGAGTCTATGTTATAAACCGTAATAACAGAATCTTTCTAAATAGTTTAGGGATTGGAATTGATGCTGAGGTAGTGACGAGAGCCAACCAATCCCATTATAAAAAAATTTTAAACCAACTCCGATTAGGTTTTTTAACCTATGCTGTAGCTCTTATCCAGGTGCTTTTCAATTTTTCTCCAAAAACAATTACACTAACCATTGATGGAAAGAAAAGTGTACATCATCAAGTCTGGATGGTTACGGTAGGTAATCATGCATACATGGGTGGCGGAATGAAATTACTTCCTAACAGTTCACATAAAGATCCATACTTTACAATTTTAATTGTGGAGAACATATCTAAATGGAAAATCCTTGGATTATTTTTGACAGTGTTCTGGGGAGGTCATACAAGGATTAAAGGTGTTTCCTTGCAGAAAGGCCAGAGGATTACGATTAAAGTACCGGAATTAGTTAGGTTTCATGTTGATGGCCAGGAGGGAACATGTTCGGAAGTGTCGATTAAAAAATCAACAAAAACACACATGATTCCTGGAAAATGAAAAATCTACCGAAAAAAGAAAAAATTTGTCTTGAAATATATCCCTGTTATACGTTAACCTAAAAATACCCGACTTTTTATCCCGCATGAACGAGAAGTATTACCCCCACCTCAAGTCTTAAGTGAAACGAAAAGATAAGGTAGGGGATAAACTCCCATGAAAATAAAACATTAAATTTTTCATCCTTGTTGGTAAAGCTCGCTTCATGGTTGGCTGCCCGTAAATGTCCGATTGGTTCAAGGGCTAGGTCATACCCTTAATGCTGACAATCAGTGGGGGGACGGCCACTGATGGAAGTTTTATTTTATGTAGGTAAATAATCGTATGACTTAAATTAAATTGATAGATTTTAGAATTGAAGGTGACTGGGTTGGAACATATTTTAGGTGAGGAATGGACGATTTATCCAGCAGGTGGATCCACAGGTGAAGCCTATTATGCACAAAATGATGGGAAACGACTATTCTTAAAACGAAACTCTTCACCCTTTTTAGCTGTTTTGTCTGCTGAGGGAATTGTTCCTAAGTTAGTTTGGACAAAGAGGTTAGAAAATGGCGATGTAATAACAGCCCAACACTGGTTAGAAGGCCGTGAGTTGAGCATAATTGAAATGCAACATCCAAGTGTGGCTAAAATGCTTAGCAGGATACACCATTCCTCTGAACTCGTTCATTTGTTTATGAGAATGGGAAAAACTCCCTTACATGCCGATGCTATGTTACATGAGATTCAAATGAAGGTTAGAAATTCTCAACATCTTTATTATTCATTTGAGGTTAGACAGGCCTTAAAATGGTTGGAAGAAAGATTACCTTATCTTAATGAAGCCAAGTATGTTGTTTGTCATAGCGATATGAACCATAATAATTGGCTGTTAGCAGATAATGGACAATTATATCTAATTGATTGGGACAATGCTGTTTTAGCTGACCCAGCTATGGATATTGGAATGCTTTTAAATGCATATATTCCTGAAGATCAATGGGGAAAATGGATTGAAACTTACTATCAAACAAAACTTGATCATCAATTATTAAACCGAATTTATTGGTATGTAATGGCGCAAACAATTAGTTTTCTATTATGGCATGAACGTAGAAATGAAAAAGAAGAAGCCAAAAAATGGCTCCTTGATCTAAAAAAACAATTTGTTAAACAAAATATTATCCAAAGTTAGCTGGGTCTACTTCTTGTACCCAGTTTTCTATTTCCTGCTGATAAGCAGTTGCCAATTCATTGGGGTTAGGGGAACCTTTCCCTTGTTGAGCATAACTATAGATATTTTCCAATTGTTGCATAACGGCTTCTTGTTGTGAAAAGTCAGCATTAGCCATTAATTCTTTAGCAATTCTTTCAATTTGTTCATATTCGGCAACTGTTGCACAACATTCTTCACTTTGTTCCTTAAGAATATCTGTGAGAACTTGAAGCTGATGCTGATGTGTTAGCGGCATACGGATTCTCCTTCAATATAAAGAATTATTAACTGGACTTAGTTTTTGTTTTAGAGAGTAAATTATACCTTTGTTATTAAAGCATAAAAAACCTCTACATTTTTATTCATGTAGAGGTCCTTTTCTTTACAAGATAAGAAATCATTATGGCTCGCTTCGCGG
>JAWJLM010000112.1 GCA_040191315.1 Bacillaceae bacterium S4-13-56
CAGGTTGTTTTATTTAGTTTTCAAGGTTCAAATGGTGTCGGCTGTTCAACAGCGACTTTATTAATATACCATGCTAGGTTTTTCATGTCAACAACTTTCTGAAGTTGTTTATTTTGTTTATCGCGTTCGTTTGAAGCGACGTTTATTAATATAACATGGTAAATACCCAATTGCAATAGGATTATCACAGGAAATATTCGGTAAATAAGAACTTGTTTGTCCTATATAAAAGTTAAGCTTCAACGTTAGCATTCATTTAATCACTTAGAGAACATAGATCCATTATTATTAGTCTGCTAAAGACTTTAATATAGAAGAAGCTGAATTCAATAGTATTATATTAACCAAACTTACCCCTTAATCAGATTTGCAATTGAACTTTAAAATTCTTCATTATTCATATACCCCTTGCCCTTGGTAAGCTGTTTTAAATGATAGGATCAGCCATGTGAAAAACGCTCCTATCCCAAACAAGATTACATGAGCAGGAATAAATTCAACGACAAAAATAATAGAAAAACCAAGAGATAACCAGAGTACAGTAATTCCTATTACTTTTGCTTTTAATGGAATCGCGCGATCAGCATGAAAATCTCTTATATATTTTCCAATCCATTTATTATGAAGAAGGCACTGCTATAATCTATCCGATTTTCGAATGAAACATGCAGCCTCTAATAATATAAGTGGGGTAGTTGGGAGTAATGGAAAAACAATCCCTAATATTCCTAGCCCCAAAGAAAGAAATCCTGCCATAATAAAGAGAATTTCCACGATTGATTTCACAAAAAAATCACACCAAATAGAATAGTTATTACATAAACTTTTACCCCCAAACTTGATTTGAGCAAACATGACCTTACTTTACCTTTTCCATTCACTAGCTGATTTTCTTCCTATACTAATAGTCAACTATCCACAAACACATCATACCTTTTCATCCATATTAGATAAGCCTCATTTATACTAGGCCCATCTTTTAATAATTTATTTTCTATCCCTATAGTAACAATTCAAAAATTTCACAAAACGTTCACGAGGTATACTTCCTTGAGATTGATATATTTAGTTTAAACGCTGTTTAAAACGCTGTTTAAACTAATAAATAGAAATCAGGGATCCAAATGGAAATGACGAAGAGGGAGGTTATTCTACAGGCCACATTAAGTCTTGTAAAAAGAGAGGGATTCGAAGGGGTTACAATAAGAAAAATCGCCTCTGAGGCAGAGGTGAATGTCGGATTGGTCAATTATTATTTTGGTTCAAAGGATAAATTGATCAATGAAGTTATCCAAATCTTAGTCACGTCATTAAAAGATACGTTTACTCTGCTAGACGATGAAACCACAGCGCCAAAGGAAAGGCTAAAGCGTTTCTTGATTCAATATGTAACTATCCATCAACAGTACCCTTTTATTGGACTAAAACTTCTCTCTCAAGGAACCCTTCTTTTCCAAAGCCAAAGAGATTTTGTTACTTTTATCAAGGCGATTGGTTTGAGAAAAATGCACGATACGATTCAAGAAATAACGGGTGAATCTGATGCTGAAAAAACAACCATCATGATGTCCCATATATTAGGAGCAACTTTTCTACCTACCCTTATGGAGCCTTTATTTGAAAAAGTAACGGGATTACCGCTTCCTGATATGGAAAAAAGAATTGATCTAATGCTTGAACGTTATTTTTCTTAAATTGCCTAAAGGAGAGAAATGGAATGATATTTCAGGTTGGTCTTGATGTAGGTTCCACAACTGCGAAACTCGTTGTATTAAACACTAGCAATGAAATTGTCTTTAAATCCTATCAACGACATTTTTCTGATATAAAAAATACAACCTTACACCTTCTAAACAGGGTATCTGAACAGTTTCCTTACGCTAAGTTGAAAATGAATGCAAGTGGGTCTTCGGGCCTTGGATTGTTTGAACCTCTTGGGATTCCGTTTATACAGGAAGTGGTGGCTTGCACGAAAGCTGTAAAATCAACCGTACAGGATATTGATGTCATTATTGAGCTTGGCGGTGAGGACGCTAAGATTATTTATCTTACCAATGGGATTGAACAAAGAATGAACTCTGCCTGTGCAGGGGGAACGGGAGCTTTTATTGATCAAATCGCTTCTCTTTTACACACAGATGCAGAGGGACTGAACGAGCTAGCAAAAGGGGCAGAACGAATTTATCCAATCGCCTCTCGATGCGGAGTTTTTGCTAAAACGGATATTCAGCCACTTATTAATGAAGGGGCTAGAAAAGAGGATATTGCCGCTTCTGTTTTTCAAGCAGTGGTCAATCAAACGATTGCTGGACTTGCGAACGGAAGACCGATAAGAGGAAATGTGGCTTTCTTAGGGGGACCCCTAACCTTTTTATCGGAGTTAAGAAAGAGATTCATTGAAACCTTACGTTTAACTGAGGAGCACGTGTTACATAGTAATGATGGCCATTATTATGTAGCAATTGGTGCTGCACTTGAGAGCAATCAAAATGAATTGGTAGATGTGAACCAACTAATTCACCTTCTCTCTACAATGAATCAATCGGGTTCAAATCGGTCTAAACATCTGAATCCTCTATTTGATAATGAAGGGGATTACAAAGAATTTATTCAACGTCACCACCAGGCACAAGTTAAAAAGCATTCGTTAGAATCCTATTCTGGTAATGCCTTCTTAGGAATAGATGCTGGTTCAACAACAACAAAAATGGTTTTAATGGGGGAAGATGATCAAGTCCTATTTAGTTTTTATGAAAAAAATAAAGGAAATCCTATTCAAACAGTTCGTGAGGGTTTAACCTCTCTCTATAAAATAATCCCTGAAGATGTTCATATTGTAAGTTCATCTGTCACTGGTTATGGAGAAAAATTGATACAAGCAGCTTTTGAAATAGATGTGGGTGAAGTAGAAACCATTGCCCACTTTACAGCAGCAAAAAAATTCCAACCAAATGTAGATTTTATCATTGATATTGGTGGGCAGGATATGAAATGCATCAAGATTAAGAAGGGTGTCATTGATCAAATCTTACTAAATGAAGCCTGCTCTTCTGGGTGTGGTTCATTTCTCGAGACTTTTGCTGAGACTTTGGGCAAGAGTGTACAAGAATTTTCTCAAATGGCTTTAACAGCAGAAGCACCTGTAGATTTGGGATCAAGATGTACGGTATTTATGAATTCAAAAGTGAAACAATGCCAAAAAGAAGGAGCCAGCATTTCTGATATTTCAGCAGGGCTAGCCCATTCTATTATTTCGAATGCTATCTATAAAGTTATTAAGTTGAAATCATTAGAGGAGTTAGGCAATCATGTGGTTGTTCAAGGAGGTACATTCCTAAATGATGCTGTCCTCCGCTCTTTCGAGAAAATAACTGGTTTAAAAGTGATCCGTCCTGATTTAGCAGGACTAATGGGGGCATATGGTGCTGCATTAATTGCAAAGGAAAAATGGGACGAAGAAGCTACTTCCTCCATTTTACCTGCTACAAAACTAGAAGACTTCCAAGTTCAAACCTCCCATAGACGTTGTGGAATTTGCGAGAATAATTGTCCAATTACCATTAATAAATTTCCTGATAAAAGAGTATTTATTACCGGAAACAGATGTGAGCGTGGAGCTGGAAAACAAAAGCAAAAAAGTTCCTTCCCTAATTTGGTTGAGGAAAAACTAGATAAGCTCTTTCATCGTGTTTGTCTTGAAGGTGTTGAAGCTGAAAGAGGCATTATTGGGATCCCGCGTGTGCTCAATATTTTTGAAAACTATCCATTTTGGCATCGCTTCTTTACCGAATTAGGTTTTGAAGTCGTCCTATCTGACCCATCCAGCAAGGCTATTTTTGAAAATGGAATAGAAACTATACCATCGGATTCGGTTTGTTTTCCAGCAAAATTAGCTCATGGTCATATTCTGAATTTAATAGAAAAAGGGGTTCATAGAATTTTTTATCCGTCCGTTGTCTATGAAAAGAATGAAAATCAAGCACAACAGAACCATTTTAATTGTCCGATTGTAGCGTCTTATCCAGAGGTTATCAGAGTGAACATGGAAAAAGTATTGTCAGAACATCGAATAGACTACATTCATCCATTTGTTACTTTTGATAAACCTTCTGCACTTTTTAAAGAATTAAGTCAATGCTTTAGCAATATTCCCAAACAGGAAATGAAGCGAGCTCTTAAAAAAGCACAAAAAGAAGAACAAGCATATAAAGAATGGCTTGAGTGTCGCGGGGAAGAGATTTTCAACGAGTTAAAAAAGGACAATAAAAAAGGAATTGTTTTTGCTGGACATCCTTATCATATTGACCCCGCAATCAACCATGGAATTCCTAATGAGATTAACAAATTAGGTATGGCGGTTCTAACTGAGGATTCCATCACCCACTTAGCACAAAAAGACTTACAAGTGGATGTGGTTAATCAATGGACGTTTCACTCTCGTCTTTATCAAGCTGCTGACGTGGTCAAAAAGGAACCATCTTTAGAGCTACTTCAAGTCACTTCTTTTGGATGTGGTCTAGACGCCATTACAACAGATGCCGTTCAAGAAATGTTAGAGGAAAGCAGTCAGCTCTATACGTGGATTAAGATGGATGAAGTAAGCAATCTTGGAGCAGCTAGAATACGGCTTCGCTCCTTGCACGCAGCCATTGAGAAGAGAGATAAACAATCAGATGGAAAGGTTCAACAGAAACTAAAGCCTCCTATTTTTAAAAAAGAGGATAAGGGACGATATACGATTTTATTCCCACAAATGATACCAACTCATTTTGAACTATTGGAAAAAGCCTTTGATATAGGGGGATATGATTTAAAACTCTTAAAAGATGTATCAGATGCCGACGTTGAAGAAGGGCTAAGGTATGTTAATAATGACGCCTGTTACCCTGCTATCATTACGATTGGTCAGTTAGTTGGTGGTTTAAAAAGTGGTAAATATGATTTAGATCGAACTGCGGTGATTATTTCTCAGACAGGCGGGGGGTGCCGTGCAACCAATTATTTCGCCTTGTTGAAAAAAGCTCTCAGAAATGCTGGCATGCCACAGGTCCCTGTCCTTTCTTTAAATGGGGGAGGATTAGAGAACGAAACACAACCCGGATTTAAGATTCCTTTATCCCTTGCCAAATTAATGGTTGTAGCATCCTGCTTGGGTGATTTACTCATGAGATTAGAGCTTGCTGTCAGACCTTATGAGAAAGTAAGAGGAACAACTACTCAAGTGTATGAAAAGTGGAAGTCTTGCGCGAAAAAGTTACTTGAGGATTTTTCTATGCGAAAATACAAGGAAGTTATCCAAGGAATCGTTCAAGACTTTAGCAAAATTGAAATCACATCTGCTCATAAGCCTCGAGTAGGTATAGTTGGTGAAATTTTAGTAAAATTCCACCCTTATGCAAACAATGAATTAATCCAAACTATCGAGGAAGAAGGCGGAGAAGCTGTTGTTCCAGATTTCATCGATTTCATTTTGTACACCATTTATAATCGTGAATTTAAAGCAGATCACTTCGGAAAATCAAAATTAAATGTGGCTATCGGGAAAGTGGCAATTGAGCTAATCGAATTTTACAGGAACCCTATCCGAAAAGCTCTTCTGGAGAGCGGTCTTTTTGAGGCTCCATTGAAGATTGGCCATGTGGCTAATAAAGCCTCCCGCTTCTTAAGTATTGGAAACCAGATGGGAGAAGGGTGGCTTCTACCCGGGGAAATTGCTGAACTAATGGATGCAGGAGTGGAAAACGTCGTCTGTGTGCAGCCGTTTGGATGTTTACCAAACCATGTCATTGGTAGGGGCATGTTCAACGCAATTAAAAAAGAATACCCTAATGCGAATTTAGTGTCCATTGATTATGACTCCAATATTAGCAAGGTTAATCAAATCAATCGAATAAAGCTCATGATTCATATCGCAAGAGAGAAGATGTTGGATGGGGTCATCCATTAAGCTAAAATAAAAGTTTGGATCGAAGGTATTTTAACCTTCGATCCATTTGAACTATCATATATTTATATTTTTTTAGTTTAACGTACTGTTTTTAAGGCTCCACTCCATGAAACTACTTCATCAAGCATCGCATTGACATTATCAAGATGCAATTCCTGTGGTTTAAAATCAGTCATATTTTCAAAGTCAGTGAACAAAGAAAGCGTTGGGTGTATGCGAACATCGGCGATTTTTAATTCCCCACAGATTCCACGCAAATGTTCTGTGGCACGAGCACCACCTGTAGAACCATAACTTACTATCCCAGCCGCCTTGTTGTACCAAACTTCACGGGCAAAGTCTAGTGCGTTTTTTAGAGAACCAGAGATACTATGATTATACTCTTGAACTATAAAAACAAAACCATCAAGGTTTGCTAATTTTTCATTCCAAGCAGTAATACCAGGTTCAGTTCCATCAGTTGTTCCTAAAAATGGTAGATTAAAATCTGCTATATCGACTAATTCATAATCGGCATCTCCACGTTTGTCAGCAATCCCTTTTACCCATTCCCCTACTTGTGGGCTTACACGACCTTGACGAGTGCTTCCTAAAATAACCCCTATATTTAACTTCTCTGTTGTCATTGTTTCTTCCTCCTCAGTTTGTTTTCCAACTATTTTTTCTAAAAAACCCAAACACAATGCCGCCTTTAATTGTTATTTACTAGTTTCTTTTCGGACAATTGGAGCAATTTCCGTTGCTAACAATTCAATACCTTTTGCCACTTTCTCAATAGGTTGACCACCTACATCTAACTGGGCTAAAAAACGTCGGTGCCCAAAGAGTTCGTATTGCTGGAGAATCTTTTCGGATACTTGCTGTGGACTTCCCACGAATAACGCTGTATCGGGACTAGCCAATTGTTCGAATTGATCCCTTGTCATTCGTGTCTGCATTCCTCTCTGCCGGTTTACATACTCCCAATAATTGGAGTAATAAGGATAAAACTCATCCTTTGCTTGCTGGGTTGTGTCAGCTAGATAAGCATGACCGGTTACACCAATCTTCAAGCTTTGAGGTGTATGCCCAGCCTCCATTCCTGCTTGACGATATAGATCGACAAGTGGCTTGAAACGTTCCGGGGGGCCACCCAAGATTGCTAAAGCCATTCCAACGCCAAGTCTCCCAGCGCGAACAGCACTCTCAGGTGTACCACCAACCCCTATCCAAAGTGGTATTTTTTCTTGTACGGGGCGTGGGGTAATTTCAGCATTCTTTAAAGAAGATCGGAACTTCCCAGACCATGTGACGGTCTCCTTTTGATTTAGTTGTAATAGGAGTTCCATATGTTCTTCAAACAATTCATCATAATCGTTTGTGCTATATCCAAATAGAGGAAAGGATTCTATAAATGCTCCTCGACCAGCCAAAATTTCTGCTCGTCCGTCTGAAAGTAAGTCCAATGTTGCAAAATCTTCAAATAGACGAACAGGATCAAGTGTACTTAAGACACTTGTTGTACTTGTTAATCTAATTTGTTTTGTTACTTGTGCAATAGCAGCTAATAGAACTGCCGGCGAGGAAGAAGCATAATCTAAACGATGATGTTCACCAACTCCAAAGACATCTAGTCCTGCCTCATCTGCAAGTTTTGCAGCTTGTATAATTTCTGCTATTCTTTCCTTAGCTGTTATTGCTTTTCCAGTAAGAGGATCAGGCCCAATATCAGCAAGTGTATAAATACCAATCTCAATACCGGTACTTTTATCAGCAGTCAATTCTTGCACCTCCCATTTTATACCTCTAACTTGATTCGATTCCCTGAAGGATCAAAGGTGATCCATTGGTTATTTTCTTCTACTACCTTGGCACCAATCCGCTTTAGATTTGCAACAGTTTGTTCACGGGTCTCTTCCTTATCAAAAATGAGAGTATATGATTCATGACCCACATTATTTTCAGGTGGAGGTGGGGAACCTACACCATTCCAAGTGTTGACTCCAACATGATGATGATACTTCCCATAGGAAAGGAATAATGCCTGCGTTCCCAATCGATTGACTACGTTCATTCCCAATCCCTTGACATAAAATTCTTCTGTCTTCTCTAGTTCTGACACGTGTAAATGTATATGCCCCATTACTGTTCCTTCAGGCATCTTTTTCCAAGGTTTATCCGGCGTTGTATATTTTAGTAGATTTTCTAAGTGTAATGGATCAACAGTCATTTCCACTTCGTCACCATTCCAATTCCACTCACTAGGAGCTCGGTCACGATAAATTTCTAACAGATTGCCATCTGGATCATTTAGGTACAAGGCTTCACAAGATGATCAGAAGAGCCAAATCGAATTTCTTTTTCCACTAAATGAACAATAATATTGGCTAAATCCAATACATTCGGTAATAAAACTGCAAAATGATATAAACCAGTTGTTCTTCCCTGTTTTGGTGTAACATTTTCAGGTTCCTCAAGAGTTAGAAAACTCGTTTTGCCATCTGTTGTTAATTTGGCTGTTGAAGCTGTTTGTTCCAAAATATCGAAACCAAGTAAATCTTTATAAAACTGTAAAGAACGATCTAGCTTTTCCGCTTTGATTTTGACATAACCAATGAATGTGGTTGGTTTTGTGTGAAATCCCATAATTACCCTCCTAGAATATTCTTTTAGGATTTTATTAGTCTTTGATCTAATGAAAGTTGGGATTTTTCAGCAAAAACAAAATAACCGGAATAAACATGAGTTCACAACCTGCCATTTTTCCATCTCCAAGAAAACCAAGCGAAAGATTTGCTGTAAAAATGGCCCCTACCATTATAAGGGCAAATAAAACACTAATCACTCGTGCTCCCATTCCAACAAGTAATACAATCCTGCACTGCAGCTCTACTACAGCAACTACATAGGCTAGAAATCCAGGAACTCCAATACTATCAAAAATGGCAACTGTATTTGAAATTCCACCTTGGAACTTTGATTACCCACGAACAAAAAATGTTAGACCTATTGCTGCTCTTAATACAACTTCCCTAATTTCATTTCTTTTCATGGTGTACTCTTCTTTTCTATGATAGTTACTTTATGTAAGTTAGTTTATTTTATTAATTAAATAATGTCAAGTTATTAAGTTACTATTTGAAACTAATCGCTTCAATTATGGTATAAT
>JAWJLM010000113.1 GCA_040191315.1 Bacillaceae bacterium S4-13-56
CCCTTTATGTCATTCGACATATTTCGGGTGGTGACAGTGCACCGTTCCCAAGGGGGAAGTAGATTATTTTTTGCTAGTTTCATCATCGACGTTTGAACAAGAGCACCAACTTTCATTTCATCTACATTAAGATCAATTGAAAAATCCTGGGATGGTTTCTTTTCCATAACAATAGTATTGTTAGTCACCCTAGAGCCTTTCTTTTTGAAAAAATTAAACATAAAAATCCCCCTAACTATTAATTATCTTCCTTTTTGGAATAGGACAAAACTCCCCCGCCATATATTGAAGTATCTAAAAGGAGGATGGCAACATGACCAACACCTATGTTTCTCCCAAAAAAATATACATGTTTTATGAGGATACTGTCACTAGGTCAACTGCATTTAATTATTCAGAATTAATGAAAAAGGCAAAAACACCCTTCATCACATTAGAAAAAAGGAATGATGGAAATTACAACCTAGTAGGAGGGTTTAAATATCTTAACGGTATAAGGTTACTTAATGAAAAAAAACCATTATACTGTACACTGGTTGAATCATTCCAGTCAGAAAAGGAACGAAAACTAGCAATCTTGCAAAGGGCTCTTGCAAATCGGGAGAAACCAATTTATAAAGAGATCCTTATCCACGAACTAATTCACGAGTATAAAATGAGTAAGAATGAAATTAGCATTGAAATTGGAGAAGATGCAAAAAAGATTCAAAACTATATGTATAAACAAGTTATACCTGCTGCCTATTACAAAGCTGCAGACAGATTGAATGTTAAAAGTCTTGTCCTAGCCATTTATTGTGCAAACAACTTTACGTCTTATGAAAAAATAGTACTCACTGAATTATGTCTTCAAGAAAACAAAAACTTGCGATTTAAAAGATCGCATCTTTCTATTTACATGAAATATAGAAAATCATTCAATCTATTTGAAGACATTGCAAAGGCAAAAAAACAGGTTATGAATGCTGTGAATGTTGAAGAAGCTCATAATGAATACTGGAAGTCTGTCCCTCACCCGAATAACCTTTTATTTAAATTAGATAGTGATGATAAAAATGACTTTCAACATTGAAGATAATTATTAAATTAAACTTCCCTACCCATTACCTCTCCCAACTTCTCCTTCAGCCTTTTCTCCTCGTCACTCTCTGTTGTTTTCATTCTTAAAATTGGAATATCGTATTTAGCTAGGATTTCATCTTTCATCTTGTCCCGTTTTAACTGTTTTGGATTATCAGCATGGTATGCGTGTCCGTCAACTTCTACAACTAACACTGGCATTTTATCTACTTTGTTAAAAATAACAAAATCAGTATGGGTGAGGATATTCATGGCGTATTGCCGTTCTTCTTCTGAAAGCTTTGAGGTATCCTTTATGAGCATTCTTAATGGTTGATGGAGAACTCGATCTAACCCCCGAAACTCAGGTGAATTTAAAACCTTCTCGATAACCATGTTCATCAGGTTTTCTGATGCATAGTCTGAAACCTTCTTTGAAGATTTCAACACTTTTAACAATTCATCAGAATAACCACTATACAATAAATCAAATACAGAATAAATTTGGCTTTCAACCTGTTCAAAATTATTGTATTGCATGTACCTAATTAAATCACCGATGTTTGTCCCCTTCCATTTCTCGCTTCCTTCAGAGACAACAACAATTAATTTGTCCACCGCCCTTGATACTGCCACATTAATTAGGTTTGGATCATCCACAAAATCATTGGCTATGACTTCATTAGACACCGTTGTAAGAACGACTACATCTCTTTCTCGTCCTTGGAATTTATGTACAGTGTCCGCTTCAATATCAGAATCCTTAATTGCTTTCACTAATTCGTCAGCCTGATCTCGATAAGGAGAGATAATACCTATCGTCCCAGCGTTCTGATGACTTGGTAGAATTTCTTGAATAACGACATCAATTTGCCTTTGATTTATTTTTCCTCTGGCATGATTTCCCTTTGCAGTTTTGTAAAGAATTAGCGGTGTCTCATTAGAATCTTCATCCGTCAAAATCACTAATTCGTTATTATAAAACTTTTGATTACAAAAATTTATAATTTTCGGGTGGCACCTATAATGTTCCCTTAAAAGGGTTCTGGGTATGTCCTCAAATAAGCTCAGCACTGAAGTTAGTAAACTATGTTTACTATACTGATAGGATGAATCCAATAAACTGTTTGTGAAAATAGAATCAGTTATACTTGCAATTTCGGATGGTACTACATTAGGTAGTTGCTTTTCATCCCCCACAATTACGGCATTTCTTGCACACGATAGGGCTAATGCACCAGTGACTATATCTACCTGTGAAGCCTCATCAACAATTACATAATCAAAAAGATAATCCTTAGAAGCACAACTCCTCAATGAATGCGTTGTACTTAATATAACAGGGTATTCACCAATAAATCGCTCGAAATTCTTCCATAAGACATCCTTTGTAAATGAAGCTCTTTGACCATTAGAGACGTACTTGTCAGCGAGTTTTGCCCTTAGTAATTCCATTGAGGATTGACTATAATCCTTCATGGCATTTTCAAAATTATAGTTTTCTAGTCTTTCGGACAAACGATCAATTTTCCTCTTTAATTCAGATATCTTGCTTTCATAGTACAATTTCTGTAAAAAAGAAATGATAACTTCAGAGGTGTTTTTATAAAACTTAAAGTTATACACTCCATATACAAAAAAATTATAGATTTTACTTTTGAAGCCTAATTTCCCATCATTTGAATTATGTTTGCATTCTATTAACATCCTCAATACCTTGTCAGCCTTAATTTTATAAGCAGTACGAAATTTTATATCACTAAAATTAGATTCCGCATAATATTGATTGAAATATTGTTGTTCAGTTTTAAGATCTGAAAGCATACTTTTGAGCTTTGCTCGTCTGTTTTGCAAATCTAATATGGAATCTAATTTTGTTTGAGCTTCCCGTAGTTCTGTTTTTGTTTGTTGGTATTCTTCAGGGGATAAGGACCATTCGTCCATATTAGGATAAGCGTCAACTTGTTCAGAAAAAAATTTCTCTTTATTATCCTTGTTTCCTAGATAGGCTGCTAGAAACCCAACACCATATTTATCTAATTTCTCTAACACATTGGCTGTTGCCGAATTGTTATTGGAAACAACGGCAACTGTCTTATTTTCTATAATTGCATTTGAAATAATATTTAAAATGGTTTGGGTCTTCCCAGTTCCCGGAGGCCCTTCAATAACACTGACTTGTTCTTTTAATGCTTTTTCCGTAGCTGATTTCTGACTTAGATTAAAGCCAAATGGAAAGATAGGATGCAGTTCATTTTTGTACGATACAAACGGTTTTCTTTCTAAGTAAGCCGCTAACACACTATTAGGAGAAATATTAGAAATACTACTATATTGCTTGTTCAAAAAGCTTCTTTCGCTTTCACCTTTAACGCTTACATGATTAGATAGCTCTTTCAAATATTCGAAACAACTTTTTGCTTTTTGATTACCTAGAGCAGACTGTTCAATCCTTATTTCACTCAGCTTATAAGTGTTCTTATAACCTGTCCCAAAAATTAGCCTCACATGGTTATCAAACACAATTATATTTTTAATACCTGAGATTGGCTGAGTATTTTGATAAACAATGTTGTAAGAAGGGTCCATCATCTCTTTTACATAGAATTTTTCTACATTATCATAATTGTAAGTGAACACTCTATTGGAATTAGAGAAATTCACCTTCCATTTTCCTTTTTCATAGGTGCACTCTTCTACTTGGTCCGTTTTATCTTCACCTTTTATAAAAATAAGATGCTTGTAGATATTCATTCTAATTCACCTCAGTCCATTTTCCATACCCAAAAGCAAGAGACTTTCGATTCTCTTGCTTTTTTAAATTAATAAGCCTGAATCCCAAACTTCAACAATTTCTTAGGCAAAATATCGTCCAAGTTCTGAATGTCTGTATCTTGAATTTCGATTAAGTTAAAACCGTATTTTTCATAGATCCTTAGCTTCTCTTTTTTCCGTTCTATGTATTTGGGATCATTTTCTAATCCCCAGTATTCTATGTACACCTTTCCTACAGGCAGATAAAAATCAGTATAAACATCTTCTTCGACAGGGAGCTTCCTCTCATAGGCATGTACTATTTCAGACATATATAACCAGTTGTCGATTAGCATCTCTGCTCGGGACCGAACATAGTGACCATCTGCTGTTCTATGTTTCGCCTTAAATTTTTCTCTAAATCCTAAAGAATTACCTGAATCATTTTCGGTTGTGGGCTCTTCCTGTTCCGTTCCCTTTAAGGAATTAATTGTTTCTACTAATCTTTTATTACTTAAAATACTCTGTGGCCAATTGACATATGGGACACCGGTTTGTTCATATTCCAATTGCTTTCCACCAATACTAAGGCTTAGCTTCGTGACATTCCAACCATTTACAGCCTTTTGTACAAATCCCAGCTCAGATAAAATTGGGTTCATTTTAAACTTAGAGACTCCAAAATGTTTTCTGAGTGCAGTCGCATTGATTAGTTTCTCGTTTTGATTAGAAAACATATCATGATCCTTAATACTTTCATCCCAAGCTATGTACTCCCCCGCTTTTGGAAGTTTTTTCACTGTTCCACCAATCTTCTTCCCCTCAGCCGTCAATATCCAATTATCGTTTTCTCTTTCAACAAACCCACGTTGGAGAAGTGTTTCAAATACTTCTTTAACAGGTTTATTTAATTCTTTTGGAAAGTGCCGTTGTAGATAGATATTTTTTCTTCGTATTTGTAAACATCCTACTCACCTCTTTTTTCCTTAATTTTACCATTAGCCAAAGTGAGTATTTGTCTACTTTTGTCGAAAGGCTTTGAAAAATGTAAAAATGATACAAAATAAGGATAATATAGTTATAAATTCCCAAATAAACACTTGATCTCGATTTTTGGTTGATGACACTTTGCGAAACTGATAAAGGTTTAAACCTCTTTGAGATGCTGCCATTCTTAAAAAATGCTATCATTCACACATAGGTTTACCACCAAGGAGGCCCACTCATGAAAAAATCCCTAAAAGTAGTAGCAGCCATCATTGAGAACGACAAAAAGGAAATCTTGTGTGCTCTTCGTTCCCCAGAGATGTCTTTACCCAACCATTGGGAGTTCCCTGGTGGAAAAGTAGAAGAAGGTGAGGATATATATTCAGCACTAACACGGGAGATTGAAGAAGAGTTGGGTTGCACGATAAAAACGGAAGATCTATTCCATGAAAACACCCATGAATACGATACATTCATCATCAACCTAGTTGCCATCATGGCGAAAAACATTCATGGCACTCCAACACCAAAAGAGCATTCCAAGCTCATCTGGCTTAAATCAGAAAACCTTGATTCTCTGAAATGGGCTCCTGCTGATATACCCGCTGTTCAGAAATTAATCAAAGAAAAATAGCCCCTATACAGGAGGCTAGAAAGCAATACTCTTACTCACTTTTGGAATGAAAGCTGGTGGAATTTCTTCTATTACAATTCAAAGCTATTGGTTTTTCCATAGTGTCTTAAATAGTCGGAGGCTTCATTTCCAGACCCCAAAGCAGTAATGCTTCCAATCACTGGGGGTCTACCTTTGATCCCTCCATCACTTTATCCTATAGAAACCCTTAAACACTGCAGATACAATTTCACTAAACATCTCCTTGATTTAGCCTACTAATTAATTTTTGCCGTACCTCAGAAAGACTTTCTTTAAATGCATGTTCTAACCTAATCATAGAATCAACCATGAATATAATCATTTCATCCCAATCATCTTGGTTAAATACATCCACATTATCCTTTTGAAATTTAACACGGGATGCTTTCTTATCATCAAGACGATCCCAATGCAAAGAATCTCCGAATTTCTCTTCAATTGAATCCTTTAGTTTATATAATTCGTCAAAAATAAATTTGTTTTCATTCTTAATGGGACGTTGAATATATAGTTCAACCCGTGCATATGATTTTGACATTACAAAATTATAGGCTGTATTTGATATTCCAGTTCCAGTTCCAATCCAATTATCTTTTGAAGGACTAATATTTTTAAATAGGTCGGATTTTTTGTTCATCTCTGGTAACAATTGATTCCAAAAATTGATTCTAACATTATGCCTATTTTTGGACTGAACTTGGATATCAATATCATCTTGATTCTTTTCAGCCATGCTAATGATATATTCTTCAGAATCCTTCATAGGAATAACTTGCTCAATATTTAAAAAAAGATTGTCGTCTAACTCATACGGTATCACTTTAAAACATTGAATGCGAAGTTTATAGTTCAATAACCATAAAACCGTTGATGTAACTTCTTTTCTGAAGTTTGCAGCAACGATTATAATCCTTTGTGTGTGTCCTTTGTTGAGAATCAATTCCTCATAATCCTCATTATCGTAGAAATCCTTTAACTTGTCCTCTGCACTTGTATTTGGCTCATATTTGTTAAGATAATCTTGATAAACTGACTTGATTTGTTCCTTAGTTAAACTAGAGCAGTAGGAAGCATATTTTAGGACCTGCCACGTAACATCTCTGCCAGAGTCATCTAGCTTATTTTCTATAACAACCAAGTTACCCTGCTTATCCAGAGCCAGCAAATCCAATCTTTCATTTGTATCATTAAACCCACTGAATTCCTTTTGAATTATTAGCAAATCTTCTTCAAATACTTCAGGATTGTAAGCTATCCATTCCTGTAAATTTTCTCTTTCCCTAAATCCAAGTTCTGAAAAAGTTTTCTGCTCCAATTTGGAAATTCGATTTTTGTTCTTATCAAGAATAAACAAAAAGATCACCTCACAACTATCAATGTTTTTATAAAATCAAAACTCTAATTTTTCTCTCGTACAACAGAAACTTATGATCCTGCACAACATTTTTTTAACCATTTCATATCCCTTAGATAGCATTTACCTTGTTTTATGAACTGAGATCAGATACTTCTTTCTTTAAGTTTGTTTATAAATTTATTTGTTCTACTATACTAATGCTTAACTGAACCTTCCCTGTATCACTTTTTTAACATTGGTGTGTTCTAGCAATATTGAAATTATATTCACTCCTCACCTAACGGAAAGTGTTTCTCCAAAAATTCAAGTGAATCTTCATTCCTCAGCTTACAGACTATATTTTGATTAGCAAAAATTCCTGGCTTTGTGACTGCATTTTCTCTATCAAAAGCTTTTTTCCAATCAATCCCCACTATCCAATCTGCCTTGTCAGGATTATCTTTATCTTCTTTTATATTGGTCTGTTCTAGCGGAGAATCAAATAAAAATGTACCATCTTCTAATTGAAAATCCTTCCCCATAACTGCATTTGCTGTTACAACACCATAGCCAACGTAGCCTTTACCTTTCAAGTAGGCTAATATTCTGTCTCCTATGTTTAACTTTTTAATTTGTTTAATGTATCTTATACCTTGACCTGCACTTAAGAAGCCATATTTTTTACAGTCGTCCCAACTTCGCCAGTGCTCGTCACCAATATTAACAAAATATATACCAGTCCAAGGAGATTTCTTCCTATCCCCAGCTCGTTCTGAAATTTCCTCTGGGTCCATTAGCCATGAACGACCTAACCACTCATTACTTCCTTCTTTGAAAAAATCAAAGAAAATACAATTTATGTTTATATCATATTCAGAGGAAAGGTACTGAACAATTCTTTCAGATGATTGATCTAATTCAGATGCAACAATAACAATACTGTGTGATTTATTTATTTCCTCAGGAAGATGTGATTGAAATTTGTTATAGAAAGCTTGTTGTAAGTCACTTTTTAAATAATTTACAGCTATATCCCGAACTTCTTTATAGGATAAATCTTTAACCCATGAAGCATAATCTAATGCTTGAGCAACTATATCTCTTGGAGTTTTATCTTTTTTCAATTCTAGTATGATAAGGTTGCCTTCAATGTCCATGGCCAACAGATCAATTCTCCCACCAAAACTAGTAACAACTTGTCTACCGAAAATTAAAATATCAAGCCCCATAATACTACTATCCTTTGCAATCCAGCTCTCTAAACGGTCCTCACTGTTCAACCGAGTTTTTGAAACTTCTTCTAATTGATTTCCTTTCACTTTCCATAGATTCATATTTAGAGTCATTATCTTCCCTCCCTATGTTCCCACATACTACTTCAGAATCCTAAGGTGAATATCACCTTCATATTTCTTTATATCACTCTTCTGTGTAGCATTTCTCCCCTTGACTGTTAATAAGAGCTGCTGTTCATCTCTTTTTATCTTAAACTGATAGTCTTTGTTTTTACCCTGATATGATTTTCGAAGAACCTTATCTAAAATAAATGAGGTTGGTAAGCAGACAAACTGATCTGGCTCTTCCAGGATTAGAACAAGTGCTTTTAAGCTTCTATTTTTAAGCAGCTCGGCTGATTTTTCTCCTATTTGATAATTAAAGGTTTCAAAGTCTTTAGTCTGATTGGCAATTCCTTCTTTTGAACGCATGACTTTAACAATTTGGTTATCATTAATCTTAAAAGCATTTTTATAATAACCATTTTTCATATGCTCAAATTTATTAATTAGGGTCTGCTGAACGATTCGCTAAACAGCCCATTTA
>JAWJLM010000114.1 GCA_040191315.1 Bacillaceae bacterium S4-13-56
GAGATAACTTCAAACCCTTACCTATCTGTATGAATAAAATGTTGACCTTTACGTTACGTTAAAGCGCATACTAATAATAGTGTTTTATATATGGGGGGATTTGTTTATAATGTCTATTCAAACTAAAGATACTGTAACTCTTGATTTTTATAAGGAAGAGTATAAATCTAAATTAAGCGATTATCATTTATCTAAAGAACAAAGTAGATATGCTCCTTTACCTTTAAATGCTATTTTAAAATGTGAAAATGATAACACAAGATACCCTATTGTTATCTTATTTAATGGTGAACCAGCAGGATTTTTTGTTCTTCAAGGATGGGAAGGGGTTAAGGTATATAGCAGTAACAAAGATGCTATTTTAATAAGAGGTTATTCAGTAAATACTACCTTTCAAGGGAAAGGAATAGCCAAGAAGTCATTATTATTATTAAATTCGTTTGTAAAAAAATATTTCCCGAGTAAAAAGGAAATTATCTTAGCTGTTAATCATAAAAATACTATTGCACAGTACGTCTATAAGAAAGGCGGGTATAAAGACAAAGGAGTAAGAGTGATGGGGAGAAAAGGAGAATTATTCATATTCCATAAAGACCTTATATAATTGTTTTTTCTTTAAATCTATTACAATGCTTATTAAACAAACGGGTGCTTTCCTTGAATAAGGAATTGTATCCTTGTTCCACTAAAGGGGCAAGGCTAGTTCAAAAAAGATTTTAATAGAAAGGATGGGGGATATGCCTTATGTCAAAACAGATAGACTAACTTTAGTTACCTTCACAATCGAAATGATGAAAGCTACTCTAATTGATAATAATCAATTAGAAAAGGTAACAAATTTTAATGTCCCCATTGAATATCCTATGGAGATTTATAAGGATTTACTTCCTTATAAGATTGAACGGTTTAGTCAGTACCCAGAAGAAAATGAGTGGGAAGGTATCATCATACACACAGAAGATAACACCATCATTGGGGATATGGGTTTTAAGGGTGGACCAGGCAAAAACGGTGAAATGGACTTGGGTTATAGTATTCTCCCAGGCTATCAAGGTAATGGATATGCAACTGAAATGGCAATTGCAATGGTTAAATGGGGATTGAAGCAACCAAAGGTTAAAAAGATAACAGCCAGTTGTTCAAGTGAAAACCATCCATCTATACGAGTTTTAGAAAAACTAGGATTTAAAAAAATTGGCACTGAGGACAATGAAATTTATTGGGCGATTGATAATATGTGAAATAATGTACTTAAATTAACGGGTGGCTTTAGTTCAACAAGGAGTTGTCTTTTCAGCAGCTCCTATTGTGCTAAAGGAACAGGATAATTTAATAAGGGAGTGGACTATGATTTGGCTAATAAGTTGAATTTATATTCATTATTTGTATGTCTGGTATGTTGGATATTATTTCTACTATTAGGATTTAGTGGCGTCGGAAATTATGTGAAATCACTTTCAATACCTTGGGATATCATACTGGGATTAACAGCAATTTCACTTATTTTAAGTGTTATAGGTTTTAAAGGAATTAAAAACAAAATAACTGCAATAAGAAGCTTTTTTACTGTTTCCCTAAATGTAATACTTTTATCAGTAGAAATATTCATCATCACTGTTGGGAAAATGTTCAGCTAATTGAACAAACGGGAGCGCGCGACAAGTTCTGCAATAAGCGTTTTAAGCGTGAAATGCAGGGAATTCACTAGATGAATTCTAACTTTACAAGGGAGGATAGGAATGACGGAACCATGTTTCCTGAAACTATCCCATCAATACTCCTGCGTGCGTTATGATTAACAGGTCATAGGGTGCGAAGCACAGGTGGATTCGGTTGAACGAAGGCTGAAGCCATTCTATAGGAAAAAGGTATGCTGACGGATAGACCGCATGGCTGAAAAACTAGATACGGTGAGAATAGTTCTAATAGCGAAAAGAACTGACGAACTTCCGAAGGTAAGGGTCTAAAGTTAGGACATAAAGGAAACTTATGTACCTTCTTGCGAAGGGGTGAGTAGTGTAGAGTAAGAATGCTCCCTATGAAATACACCATACCGAACAATGGCGGTATCCAGCTCACAGGCTCAAAGGAAGCACCTACTTCTAGAATTGATAGCTACTTTGTAAGGTACTTGGGAAGCAAGAAACATCGAAACAGGGTCTGTTATCCTAGATGGTTGCTATAAGTATAAAACGAAATGTATTTATTCTTGCGAAGGTAGGGGTACGACCGACGAACCTTCTGTAATGGGAGTGGAGGAACAGCCCCAAGTCTAGTAATATTAACGATTATTTTCCTAACGTGAATTGCACCGATCTGGTAAGAATGTGGGAACATCACCTCAGAGAGGAAGATGCCACAGTGCAAACGCTACGATATTGGGATTACTATGATATGACAGAAACTTTTTCTGAACTCTATGATAAATCGTCTAATAAGGAATCATTCTCTCATTTATACGATATCATTACTTCTAGGAAAAATATTCTGCTAGCCTATCGAACGATAAAAACGAATAAGGGCTCAAAGACTGCTGGAACAGATAAGAAAACGATTGATGATGTAAAGGTACTATCGGAAAATGAAATCGTTTATGAAATCCAAGACAAGTTAAAGAATTATCGCCCTAAAAAAGTAAGGCGGAAATTAATCGAGAAAGAAAATGGCAAATGGAGACCTCTAGGCATTCCATGTATGATAGATAGAATTATTCAACAATGTTTCAAACAAGTACTAGAACCCATTATGGAAGCAAGATTCTATAAACACAGCTACGGCTTCAGACCTTTACGGTCTACGCACCATGCGATGGCTAGGGTACAATTCCTCATTAATCAAGCGTCGCTTCATTATGTGGTAGATATTGATATTAAAGGATTTTTTGACAATATCAATCATAACCGACTAATAAAACAACTTTGGAATATAGGAATCCATGACCGCCAGGTCTTGTCCTGTATTTCCAAGATGCTAAAAGCTGAAATAGACGGAGAAGGTGTTCCTACAAAAGGCGCTCCTCAAGGTGGGCTTTTATCACCACTACTCTCAAATGTGGTGTTAAATGATTTAGACCATTGGGTAGCGAAACAGTGGGAGTTCTTCCCTCTCATTAAAGAATACAAAACTCGTGAAGGCGAATTATATGCAAAAAAGCGAACGAAATTAAAAGAGGGCTACCTTGTCCGTTATGCGGACGACTTCAAAATACTATGTCGTGATTGGAAAACGGCGCAGAAGTGGTATCATGCTGTAAGGTTATATTTGAAACAGCGGTTGAAACTAGATATTTCTCCAGAAAAATCTCAAGTTATAAATCTAAGAAAAAGAAAGTCCGAATTTCTTGGGTTTACGATCCGTGCGAACAGAAAAGGAAAAAAGAGAGTTGCACACACAGGCTTAAAAGAAAACAAAAAACGTAAAATTAAAGAAACATTTAAAAAATACGTTCGAAGATTAAAAGTCTCTCCAACTACTCAAAATGCGTTACTCTTTAACAGTTTTGTTTTAGGAATTCATAACTATTTTAATCGTGCTACCCATGTCTACCCAGAGTTCTCACGTCTTGCCTTTGAAGTGCGAGCCTTTAGTTACAATCGTCTAAAAACTGTTGGAAAACATACTCATCCTTCGAATGCTCCACCAACCTATAAGAAATTTTATAGCTTAGGAGCTAAGACATTCAGAATAGCCAATGTTTACCTTTTCCCACTAGCTGATGTAAAAACGAAAAATGCAATGAATTTTAGTCAGAATTTATCACCTTTTACAGAAGAGGGAAGAGCAAAAATCCACAAACAACTACGTTTAGATATCCAACGGGAAATTGCGCTTCTGATGGAATCGAAGATTCAGACGCGAAGTGTTGAGTATATGGATAATCGTATTAGTCGATACAGTATGAAAATGGGGAAATGTGAAATTACAGGCGTATTCCTACAATCTCATGAAGTTCACTGTCACCATTACATTCCACTGCATCTAGGTGGAAATGACTCTTTCAACAACCTAAGAATTCTTCATAAAGACATACATACTGCTATCCACCAAACAGACGAAAAGGCAATACATTCACGCTTAACGACATTCAATTTAACAAAACCTATGAAGGAGAAATTAAACCACTTCCGTGAAAAGTGTGGATTAAAACCAATCATTTAATTTCAATTTATTGTTAAGTAACAAGGAACTTATAATCAAGTACATATTGGTAGATGGACCGCCGAATGCTGGGAAACTAGCACGTTCGGTGCGGAGCAGGGGAAAAGTTGGAGATAACTTCAAATGCTTACCTATTGCTAACTTATCTTTAATACAGAAATTTAAGGTAGATGAATGAAATTTTTGATAAAATGAAGGTAAGAAATTACTACTTCACAAAGGGGGAGTATAAATGTTATGGGAAGAAGTTCGAAAAGTATATCCAGATAAATGGGTTGTATTTGAAGCAATTGAAGCTCACTCAGATAGTAATTATCGTATAGTAGATGACATAGCTGTAATAGATTCGTTTGACGACTCAATGGATGCATTCCGCCGCCATAATGAATTACACAAGCAAAAACCTAATCGTGAACTTTATTTCTTTCATACATCTAGAGAAGATCTCGATATACAGGAAAAGAAATGGACAGGACTTAGAAAAATATGATTAAGATAAAAGAATTGTCAGAATTACCATTTATAGAGGCTACAGTAACCTGTCGTGGACAAAGCATAAAATTAGAAAATGTTCTAATCGACACTGGTTCTGCTGGAACAATTTTTAATGTTAATAAACTCGAAACAATAGGAGTTAAACCAGAAGCAAATGATGTCACTCAAACAATTCAAGGAGTCGGTGGACTTGAGTTTGTGTATACTAAAAATATAGATCAAATCTCTATTAACGATGGTATAGCAATTCAAAACTTCCTTGTGGAATTAGGTTCGATGGATTATGGTCTTGAGATTGATGGTATTATTGGCTATGACTTTATGAAAAAAGTCGGTCTCATTATTGACTTGCAACAATTAAACATATCCGTAAGATAGGTCCTCTTTTTCAAGGGGATATTTTTTATGTATTCAATTTGAAGTATAAGAAAGCTATCAGGATATGTGAATAATTTCACTTAAAGTAAAGGGTAGCTTTTCTTCAATAAAGGTAGTACCCAGAATAAACTATTGGAATTGTAGGTGGATTTAATGCTATTCATATTTTTACTAATTCACATAGTTATTGGTTTAGTTTTGATTTACTACTACGGGGAGAACTGCCTAGAGGAATTACTACATTTGTTATTGTCTTTTTAAGTATGAGTTTTATATATTTTGGGACAGTTTTCTTCCAAGCATTTTTGTAACTCTGTTTCACTAAAGGGTGGCTTATCTTAAATATCATAACAGCAAAAATACCAAGTATTTTTGAAAACATATTTGTTTTTGTCTTTTTGATCTTTGGAATAGTGCTAATATGGATATCTTTCTCGAAGCGATTTAAAGAAGGTTTATAATGTTTTGTTCCTCAAGATATAGACTTTCTTTATGATCTGGCTTTTTATAACAGTTCTATCGAATAATTTAATAAGACTGGGAAAATTGTAGCTATTGTTTGTATGGGGTTATCTCTTTTTATTCCTTCTTGTTTTTATTTTAATCGCATATGGACTTCTAAATACACTATTCAACGAACGAGGTGCCAATCCTCAACAAAGATCGTCCATTGTGGCGATCTTTTTATTTTAAATGAAAGTCTCAATGGAATATTATGTTAAAATTGAAAGTAGAGAGATTTTATGTTAAAGAGCAGTAATGTTCAAGAAGTATTGGGGGAGAATAAAGAAATGAAAAAAATCGTAGTAGTAGGTTTACTTTGCTTAATTGCACTTGTAGGTTGTAGTAATGAAAGAGTGGAACCAGATACTCCATTTAACGCAACACACCTTATGAAGTTTCAAATTGATAATCAAAATTATAGTAGGTTCCAATCCTTGTTTTACGAAGGTACTGAAGATAATGTATCAAGAGATACATTTCAACAGTTTGGGGAAATTTCAACCGCTGGTGCAAACTTTAAAAACTATGAACTACTTACCTTTACCAATGGAGAAATGCTATTGGTTGAGTTTAAACCAAAGTTAGAAGATGAAGATGAATACAAAATTGCGAATGTAAAGATAGTCCCAGATGAAATGAAGGCATTATTTGAACACTAGTTTTAAACTATTGGGGGGCGCATGTGCAACAAGGATTTGGGGAAGAGCGCTACTGTGAAATAAGGGGGATGAGTAAATGATTTTAATTCTTTTAATTTTAAGGCTCCTCGCCATTTAGTATTGAAAAAGTAGTTTACTAGTACTCTATTCAGTCTAGTATTCATTACATCTTTTACTAGATTGCCGTACACATTATTTGGGCACTTTTTTACTGAAACAGTGACATTTCGACAGGCATAAATCTATAAAAAACCGGACAAGGAAACAGATTCAATTGCTCACTCAACATTCACCACCTGATACATGTATAAATCGTCTCAGAGTGGAGATTATAGTAGTGGACAAGGGAACGGGTTCGGTTGCGAGCGATACATGGCTCCATACTGATACTCGTTCTTTTTTGTTTCAAAACGGGCAATAAAAGAACAACTATAGTCATTGTTCAACAATTAAATCCAATTTGTTAACCGTCGCATAGATCATGGCAATAAAGTTTTCTGTGGTGCGATAGCCACGAGCTTTTCTTTTGGCAGCCTGGACTAAACCATTTATGCCTTCCAGTAACCCGTTGGTCATCCTAGTATGAAACCATCTTAAGATACCGGCCTTATGCCTTTTTAAAGACTTTCCTAGTTTTAATCATTGGTTCCAGTTGCGAGCGAATAGCCCAGTTATACCATTCGTCAAAATAGAATTCAGAAATAATGGCTGATCTGCCCCGCATCTTTTGAAGAGACAATTTCATGCGGTAAGCACGTCCCGTTGCCAAGTCCATATCTTTTAATTTGGAGAACTTTGCCTCTTGCTTATCTGTCAAGTTTTCTTGGTTTTTCAACTCAGGTTGTGACGTTTGTTCTTGTCGTCGTACTTTATCCAGTGCTTCATTGACTAATTTCATCACATGAAATTTATCGAAGGTTATTGAGGCATTTGGAAAGTTTTCTTCTATTCCTGAAATAAATGCGGGCGACATATCAGAGCAAAAATCTTCAATTTGAGATGTTGAAACCCCTTTACTGTCAAGGAACTCACAAAAGTCTTGTAATACAATGGCTCCCTTTCCTACGGTGACGAAGATTAGTCGTTTGGTATCTATATCAATAAACAATGTCACATATTTGTGTCCTTTTGTCCGCGAGGTTTCATCCATAGCAACGCGTGTTACATTAGATACATCAATGTTTTCTATCGCTTTATCAACATAATAGTTAAACACACGCCAAAGGCGGGTATCATGTTCGCCTACTTTACGGGCGACAGCTGCAACTGGCATATAAACCATCAATGACATCACATGTTGTTCAAATAACATGGATAAACCAGCACCTGGGCGTGCCCAGTCAATTTCAACCGTTCGTATTTTTCCGCATGATTCACATTTCACACGTGGCATTCTTGCATGAAGCAATGTTTGGTATTGCCAAAAATCAAGATGACGCCACGTTCGATCTTGATCCTGAATATCATGGACCTTACAGCCAGATGCACCGCAGTTGGGACATGAAAATTCAGCACCTCTTCTATATTCGATATAGACATGCAGGGTACGTTCTTTCTTGGCTAATTCATGATGAAAAACATACCATGGCTCAGGTATTTCTAACGCAGATTGGAATACATTATACTTTTCTTGAAAATCTTCCATAAGGCAGACACTCCTAGGTAATTTAATAGTTTTTACCTAGTATGGACAGCCTTAATAGACTTCATACTAAACATTAAA
>JAWJLM010000115.1 GCA_040191315.1 Bacillaceae bacterium S4-13-56
TACATTATACTTTTCTTGAAAATCTTCCATAAGGCAGACACTCCTAGGTAATTTAATAGTTTTTACCTAGTATGGACAGCCTTAATAGACTTCATACTAAACATTAAATAGCGAGGAAGCAAAAAGATTTTTCGCTTTGGCTATATAAAGACAAAGAAAACGTTAAATCAAATCATGAGATGTATATGAAACTTGCTTTATTGGGGGATAAAAACAACCCAGTTGGTTCAATGTGGGTGGCACAATATTGATATTATCGAAATATGGTCATCTATAGGAACATAGTAGAACTAATAATCTCAAACAATGATAGAATTTTGTTCTTTATGGTGCTGGTCATTCATACTTGCTGAACCAGTTTTTGAAGGAAAGAAATATTTTTTAAAAGATAAGAAATCATTATGGCTCGCTTGGCGGAGCCA
>JAWJLM010000116.1 GCA_040191315.1 Bacillaceae bacterium S4-13-56
GAACCCCACTGCTTTAGCTGTGGGAGTTGTCAGAAAAATCTTTAATTTGAAATAGTAATGAAAGGAGTTTTAACATGAATGTTTCAGTATCTCAATTGCCTGGTATTGGGCAAAAAATATCCTTCACCACAGCTGAAGACAGTAAATTAGTTCTTATCGTTCATCATACAGGGAAAAGAGAATTGTATTTTTTTGAAGATGAAGATATGGATGAAGCGGATTTTTCAATGGATTTGACGGCAGATGAAACAAGGGAATTAGGTGCTCAGTTACTTGGAGCAACCTATCAACCAGTAGATGCCGATAAGTTAAAAATTTTCAAAAACCAAATTGTGGTGGACTGGGTTGAAATGAAACCCGAATCCCAGATTGCAAATAAAACCATAGAGGAATCAGAAGTACGTAATTTGACTGGTGCAACGGTTATGGGGATTGTTAAAGGGGACGATGTTGTGGCCGCACCCGATCCTTCAACGGTTCTTGAACCAGGTCAAGTTCTCATGATTTTAGGTAAACAAGAACAAGTGTCTAAATTAGCAACACTCTGTAGGGGAGAGGAGTGATGTTTTTGGGGGAGGAAATACCGTCTCTTCTTGGTGCTGGACTCATCCTTATTGCGATTTTTTGGCTTGGTTTCTTAAGCATTAAAATAAAATTCCCTAATGTGGTATTGTATATCCTGTTAGGTGTGATTTTAGTTGATATTGTCCACGAGAATGAGCTACTTCATTTTGCAGCGGAAATAGGGATTGTATTGCTCTTCTTTCTGCTTGGTCTAGAATTCTCCATTAAAAGACTGGGTGGAATTGCTAGGAAAATATGGCCGGCGGGACTATTAGATATTTTTCTTAACTTATTTGTCGTTATGGGAATCGTTGTGTGGTTTGACTTAGATTTATTGACAGCTTTTTTAATAGGCGGCATTACATATGCAACAAGCTCATCTATTACTGCAAAGCTATTAGATGATTCTGGTCGAATGGCAAATACGGAAACGGAATTTATTCTTGCCCTTCTCATATTTGAAGATTTAATTTCTCCTATTATCGTTGCTGTTTTAATAGGTATCTATGGTGGAGATTCATTCGGTACTTCTGATGTTTTCATTTTGATGCTAAAAATTATCGGGCTAACTTTAGGGGCTGTTCTGTTAGGAAAAACCATATTTCGTCGCTTTGAAGAGTTTCTGGAAAAAATCTATGATGAGGATTTTAGAATTGCTCTCTTAGTTGGTATTGCATTGAGTTACGGGGGATTGGCTTTATATTTGGGATTGTCAGAGGTTCTTGGAGCATTTTTGGCAGGAATTATGCTTTCAGAAATGAAACGAATTGAGTTAGTGGAACACGTTGTTTATCCCGTAAAGGATTTATTACTTCCTACCTTTTTTGTTTACTTCGGTACCTCGGTAGAACTTGGGGAAGGTGTTCCTATGATTGGGCTGCTTTTTACTTTGCTCGGTTGGACACTAATTGCAAAGGTATTAGTAGGAATAATAGGGGGACGCTGGTATGGATTAAAAAAGAGGACTTCTTTACGAGCTGGGCTTTCATTGACAGCAAGAGGAGAGTTTTCTGTAGTTATTGCTGCAATAGCTACGGGAACAATAAAAATATTTGGAGGAATTTATATCGTTTTAGCAGCCTTTTTGGGGATGATTTTGTTTGAAAGAGCACCTGCTATTACGAACAGGATTTATGGCAAACCAAAGAAAAAGAAAAAGTCCATTCAAGTTCCAGGAAATGAATCGCTTTAAAGGCATGGAGAAAACTCTATGTATTCTAGCTTCGGTGAAAAAAGCTTCATCAAGTAATCTTCGAAGTTTTTGCCCCGATTCATCCAGGAAGGAAAGCTATATAGTACTTCTTCGCAGATACAAGTGATTTTCTTGTTTCAAGGGGCACTCGTTCTTTTTCTGTGAAAATGAAATGGGCGAGTATATTGTGTGAATTTAGAAATGCTTGATCTAATTGATGAATTTAAAAGAATCACAACCTTTATCAAAATGGAAAAATAGACAAAAATAAATACCCCAGTATTAAATTAATTTTCATGCTGGGGTTTAAGTGTGAAATTATGTAGTTTCTTATTTAAAATAACTTTTTTCTAAATCTCCTATTTCTTTTAATGCACGATTGCGAAAGTCAGCATTTTCTATTTTCAGAAGCTTTTCCTTCAGTTTATCCACTGCTTTTCTTAAGGATTCTTGAAAATCCGGAATCTCTTCTTCATAAGAATGAACGGCATTTTTAGGAACATTCATTTTTTCGCGGAATGCCAATGCTCTTCTTTGATGAAACAAAACTCCTTCTGATTCAAGTGGGTGATGTAAGTCCCCTTGTTGAGGGTGCTTATGAACGGCAAGGACTTCTACTAAATATCTTTCCCCCCTATCTTCTACTACTTTTCCAATATAAATTCCGCTATTATAGTGCGCTTTGACAGACTGTCCTACAGAAATAGTCATGGTATCCCTCCTAATCTCTATTTTACAGAATCATCTCACATAATCAATCACAATATTTCTGTACAAAAAAGAGATTTGATATACTACAATTATCAGAAAGGGTGAATAGAACTATGATGGAATTTTTATATTTTCCTGAGGATAAAACTGAATATATTCCTGCGTTTATTATGTTGCTTTTATTTACTGCTATGGCGATAGTTACTATGTATTGGATTCGTAAAACGTCTAGAAAAGAGCAAAATGAAATAGAAAAAAGATACTATAGAAATGATGATGACCCGAAATCATAATTTTAAATTATGTAAACAATAGTTATGTTTTTATTATAATGGGTCACACTAAAAGGTAGTATAGGCAGAAAGGAAGGATTATATGGTGCGTCTCATCGCTCCTTTTCTGTTTGGAGCTATTCTTTTAGCCGGTTGTAATACAAATCAACGATCTATTGCTGATGTGGAGTTATATAACCCTTCAGGAGATCTGTTAGGAACAGCAAAACTAAAAGAGAATCCTGATGGAGTAGAATTTGATATAACCGTTGAAGGGCTTGAGCCTGGATACCACGGCATTCATGTTCATGAGTACCCGGAATGTGAGCCACCTGATTTTAAAAGTGCTGGAAGTCATTGGGATCCTGATAATAAGCAGCATGGACTGATGCATCCAGAAGGTGCTCATAAAGGGGACCTTCCTAACATAGAAGCAGATGGTGCTGGTAAGGCAAAAGCAACCCTTATGCTTCCTGGTGCCACTTTAAAGGATGATCGCTATTCTTTATATAAAAATGGAGGTACTAGCTTAGTTATTCATGAGCTTCAAGATAACGGCGTTACCCAACCGGCAGGGGACTCTGGGAATCGAGTCGCTTGTGGAAAAATCTCCTTAACTAAAGATGAAAAGAATCCTCCTAGTGATCCCACAGAGGGGGATAAGGAAGAAGTAGAGTAGCCAGTGGAAAATCCACTGGCTACTCTTTTGCCACGTACTTATCAAGTGCCTTCAGAATTCGTCTAGTTCCTTCTTTTACATTTTCAGTTGTAGTAGCAATATTCATTCTCATGAATCCTTCCCCATTTACCCCAAAGGATTTTCCATTATTAAAACCGACCTTAGCTTTTTCTTGCAGGAAGAGTTTAAGTTCTTCATCATCCATTTGTAATCCTCTAAAATCTAACCAAAGGAGATAAGTGCCTTCTGATTGTATTAACTTAACAAATTCATTGTATGGTTGAATCATATCTTCTACTATCTTTTTATTTTCTTCAATGATTAATATCAGCTCTTCAAGCCATTTTTCCCCTTTTAAATAGGCGCTCTCCATTCCGGTAATACCCATGGTATTCAACATTCCTAATCCGAATTTCCCAAAGAAGTTTTTCACTTTTGTTCTGATTTCAGAATTTGGTGTTACAAGGTAAGAGACTTGCAGCCCAGCTAAATTAAAAGTTTTCGTTGGAGCATAGCAGGAAATTGTGATATTTGCTAAATCCTTGGAAAGGGAGGCTATAGGAACATGTTGGTGGCTCCTATAAATTATATCAGCGTGAATCTCATCCGAAACAATAAATACATTATATTGGAGGCACAATTGTCCGAGTTTATTTAGTTCATCATATGTCCAGACTCTACCTACAGGATTGTGTGGATTACACAAAATAAAGAGTGATACACCTTTTTTAAATTCCTCTTCAATATGGTCATAATCCATCTCATAGCGCCCATCTTCTAACACAAGGGGATTTTCAACTAGAGTTCTATTGTGTTTTTCTACCACATCAAAGAAAGGCGGGTATACTGGAGGTTGAATCATTATGCGATCTTTCTCATTCGTTAAGGATTCTACGATCATATGTAAAGAAGGTACAACCCCTGGACTATAAGTTATCCAATCGGTAGAGATATCCCAATGATAATGGTCGGAAAACCACCCTTGGATAGAAGTTTCAATCTCTTTGTCTGTAATGGTATATCCAAAGACCCCGTGCTCCAATCTTTTCTTGAGATCTTCAATGACTTGTGTAGGGGCCATAAAATCCATATCGGCTACCCACATAGGGAGGATGTCCTCTGATTTATATATTTTTTTTCCTAAATCCCACTTTACAGATCGTGTATTACTACGATCTGGCACCTGTGAAAAATTCATATGAAATTCCTCCTTTATTAGTTATTTCTATTGTACCGAAAATTCCAAGAAATCATAAATATTTGTTTCTAGAAAAAAGGGAATATGTTGTTAGGGGAGAATTGTATAGTATAAAAGGTATGCTCTATTATTGCTGAACATAAGTATACATGAAATCTTGGAGGGGTGTTACTATGAATATTGTCGTTTTAGGTGCTGGTGCTGTTGGAGGTTATTTTGGTGGAAAGTTAGCTCATGCGGGGTTTCCTGTAACATTTCTTGTGAGGGAAAAACGCTACAACCTTTTAAAGAAAAATGGACTGCAAGTATATAGTAAGCATGGAGATTTTACTGTAAAGCCAAAGCTAGCGATGGACCCAAAAGAAATAGAAGGTCCCTCAGTGGTTATAGTGGCATTAAAAACTTATCATTTGGATGCTGCCCTTCCTACTATTGAAAGTCTGGTAAATAAGGGTGCTAAGGTTCTGCCTCTTTTAAATGGCGTTGATCATTTGGATAAACTTAGCCAATTAGTTGGTCCGGAAAACGTTCTAGGAGGTCTTTGCTATGTTGAATCCACTCTTAATGAGGAGGGAGCTATTCTACAAACCAGTGACATGCATGATTTGTTTTTTGGTCCATTATCAGGAGATGAGCCTCAATGGTTGGACCAGTTAGAAAGTATGATGAAGGATTCTGGTTTTGTTGTACAAAAAACAGATAGAATTATAGAAGAAATGTGGAGGAAATACATTTTTCTTTCTTCTCTTAGCGCTATTACCACAGCAATGAGAAGTCCAATCGGAGTGGCTGTTAATGATCCTGTTACCAGTGAGTTTCTAAAACAATTGATTAGGGAAGGCTACCAAGTAGCAAGAAACAAGGGAATAGCCTTGCCTGCCACTTTGCCTGAAGATGTATACAAGAAAATAGAAGGACTGCCTCCAGAGATGACTTCTTCCATGCATCGAGACTTTGATAAAGGGCTTCCTATAGAATTAGAGGAACTTCATGGGGCCTTAGTAAAAATGGGGAATGACTCTACCCCAGCAATGTCAGCAATTTATTCAGTTCTACATCCATTTCGAGAAGGAAAAAAATAATTCCATAGGGCTTGCCAATAGGCAAGCTTTTTTTTTTACCAGAAAGTATAAAATTTGTCTAGCTCCAGCGAAAAAACTTCATCGAATAATCTTCGAAGCTTTTGCCCCGAGTAAAGAAAGCTACTTAGGGTTACTTCGCAGAAGCAAGTGCTTTTCTTGTTTCAAGGGGTGCTTAAGCTTTTCTTATGATTAAATGATGAAAAATTATTGGAAAAAGTAGAAAAAGATTTGTAACTGTGACAAACATCATGTTCAAAGGTAAATTAATTTTGTACGATGTACATGCAAAGAAGTTATTTTGCATGAATTGGAGTGACTGATAATGAGAGAGAACTCCCCTCAATGGATCGATCATTTTATGAAAGAGCATGTCCCTCTAAAAAATGAGATAACAAGAATTCATCAGCTAATTGTTGGATTTGAAACCGACCATACGAACAATAAATGGTCAGAATTTGCTTTAGAATTACAACTGCCTGTAGAGGAATTCTATCAAAAATTTATGGAACATATTAAGCGCGAAGAAGAAGTAATATTTCCTATCTTGCAAAATGACAAGGATGATGGATGTCATTACTTTTCTTTAGACTATGAACATAAACAGATAGAGCAGTACTTAAAGCAGTTCTTAATGGCGATGAGTTATAAAAAAGATAATCTACTAGATATAGAAGCTCAAACCATTATCTCCTTTCTGAAGTTTGTTTATCCAGCTGTTCTTAATCATTTTAAACGGGAAGAAGAGTCCATTTTTCCAAAAGCACTTGTTGGGGCTCAAAAATAAAAGAGACATGTTGGAGAGTATCTCAAACGTGTCTCTTTTTATATTATTATTAAGCTTTAAACAAAAAAAGAGCAAAGCGTTCTTTGGGGTACGCTTTGCAATCACAGGGGGAATACGAGAAAGTCTTACATGAAGTAGGATTCCCCTTTTTGTATAGTTTAAACCTAAAAAACTTAAAAAAGCGAAAAAAAATTACTTATATCTGATTTCGTATAGGGATTGCATGATTGATCCGAATTCAGCTGTTCTTTCTCAACAATTACTTGAAGAAGAAAGAAAAGGTAGTTTGAATATTGAATTACTTTGATAACATTTACTTTTTGTGATAAAATTTTATATTGTGTGAAATGATAAGATAAATCATATCGGGAGTTGTATATTATGTCAGAGAAGTTTGAAGTAGGTCAAGTAGTAGAAGGTAAAGTAACCGGAATTCAACCCTATGGAGCTTTTGTATCTCTAAATGATGAAATTCAGGGTTTAGTTCATATTTCTGAAGTCACTCATGGATTTGTAAAAGATATTAATGAGCATCTTAATGTTGGAGATGAAGTGACTGTAAAAGTTCTTAGCATCGATGAAGAGAAAGGTAAGTATTCTCTATCCATTCGTGCTACTCAAGAAGCACCAAAGGCTCCTAGTAAGCCAAAAGCTCAACCTAAAAAGCGTGTTGTTAAGCAAGAACAAGCTACGGATAACCCTGGTTTTAACACTTTGAAAGATAAACTAGAGGAATGGATTCAACAATCCAAAGACCGTGAAGACACTTTTGGGAATTAATAAAAGAAAGAAGTCCAAACCATTTTCGGGTTTGGACTTTTTATATGCTCATAAAGCTTTAAGTAGTAGTTCTAGGTTCTCTTTGATCAGCGATTCCTTCTGCTGGCTTAAATAATAACGGTAAGCATATGAGTCCACTAATTCCTACTAGAGAATAGATGACTCTGGCAAATCCTGCTTGTTCACCGCCACCAAATAGTGCGGCCACTAGATCATACTGAAATAAACCTATTAGTCCCCAGTTAATGGCCCCAATAATGATTAAGGCTAGTGCAATTCTAGAAAGAATGCTCATGTTTCTCACTCCTTTCTTGCTATTTTATTTTCTTTTCTAGAATGTCTATTGATCTTTTGAATTATTCGTAAATATTAATTAGGGTCTGCTGAACGATTCACTAAACAGCCCATTTA
>JAWJLM010000117.1 GCA_040191315.1 Bacillaceae bacterium S4-13-56
ATGGAACCTTATGACAACCATGCTAACACAGGGGGGAAGTCTATTAACGCAAAATTGCTGATTAAGAGTCAAAGTGAGTGAATAGAAGGAGTCTATTGACGCAGAATTGCTGATTGGTTATGAAAGTGAGTGAATAGAAGGAGTCTATTGACGCAAAAATGCTGAGTAAGAGTCAAAGTGAGTGAATAGAAGCAGTCTATTGACGCAAAATTGCTGAGTAAGAGTCAAAGTGAGTGAATAGAAGCAGTCTATTGACGCAAAAATGCTGAGTAAGAGTCAAAGTGAGTGAATAGAAGCAGCCTATTGACGCAAAATTGCTGATTGGTTATGAAAGTGAGTGAATAGAAGCAGTCTATTGACGCAGAATTACTAGGTAGAAGAAGAAGTGAGTGAATAGATGTAGTCTATTCACTCAAAAATGCTGAACGAAAGTAAAAATGAGTGAATAGACACTCCATCTTCGCCCACATAGAAAAAGCCACCCTATAGCAGGGTGGCTTTGTAATTTTACTATATATCACTCAGTTGATACAGATGGGTCTGCTTGCAACTTTACTGGTACTACCATGAGGAAGTGCTTCGTTACATCCTCTAGAAGAAGCTGAATTTCTTTAGCCTCGTCTGCTTGATTTGAATCAACAAGTGCTTGAATATATTGGCTGAGAAGTTCTTTAACATCCTCAGAACCTTTTTCGTCTAGAGATACAATTTCAACCTTTGCACCTTTCGCGATGCGGCGCTTTAAGGCTTCTTCCGTTAATCCCATTTCTGGTTGATGTCTGAGGTAGACTACTCCACCAGTCATACCAGCACATGCCCAAGGGCCTGGGTCTCCAAGAACAAGACCGCGACCATTAGTCATATATTCAAAGGCAAATCCTTTAATACTTGCATACGTTCCGAGGTTTCCATCAAGATCCTTTGGAAGCGGCTCACTCAGACGTTGACCAACAACAATATCTGCACCAGAAAGACGAATTCCAGCACGAGAGTCGGCACATCCTTGAACCATAAAGGTTCCTTTTTGGGCTCCATATCCAAATCCTTTTCCGACAGAACCATTGACATATTGTCCATTAGCTCCTGGAGATTTCATGATTTGGATTAAGCCACCAAAGGCTGTTTTACCAACACCGTCTTGACCACCACCAGTGATTCGGGCATTAATGCCTTCTGTTAGATAAGCACCAAAACCATTACCAACAATCGAGCCGTTGCGGTAGTTTAGTTCTACTGGATCTAAGTTTTGATAAGATCCGTCTAAACGGCCACGAACTCGATGACAAGAGACACGGCTAGCTAAGTTCCGCTGTTCACTAGTAACGGCCGAGAATTCGCGAGATTCAAGTAGTACATCTTGGTTACTATCTAAATATTCAGCACCAACAGCCATAGCCAAGCGCTGCTCAAAACGTTCTTCTTCTACTTTGTAGGCTTCAAGCTCTGTTACTTCAAGCTTTTCAAGTAGTGGGCTAAGATCCATAACGTCAGTTCCAGCTGTTTGCTCGAGTAGATCAGAGCGCCCTACAAGGTCTTGGGTGCGTTTAAATCCTAGCATGCCAGTTAGACGCTTAAGTTCTTCTCCAAAAGCAGTATATAGGTTCGTTAGCCCCTGAACAGAAGGCTCATATTGACGTGGAACGAAACGACGCAGACCATGCTCTTTTGCTTGTACTTCACTATCGATTTGTGTGGCAATACCCACATGACAGGTGTCTAAGTGACAACCACGGCATGCTGTGCAGCCAACAGCAATCATGGAAAGTGTTCCGAAACCAACTCGGTTTGCTCCAAGCAGCATCACTTTTAAAACATCTAATGGACTCTTCAAACCGCCATCAGTCCAAATTTCAACTTTATGACGAAGTCCAGCTTCGATAAGGGCATTGTGTGCAGCTTTTACCCCAATTTCAACTGGTAAACCTACATGCTGTAGGGCATGGATACGCGCAGCACCAGTACCACCATCAAATCCACTTAACGTGATAAAGTCAGCGCCCGCTTTCGCGATACCAACAGCGATCGTTCCGATATTAGGAACAATAGGAACCTTAACAGTAACTTTGGCTTTATCGTTTGCAGTTTTAAGCTCGGAAATCATTTGAGCTAAATCCTCGATAGAGTAAATATCATGGTTATTAGAAGGTGAAATTAGATCTGAACCAATGGTTGCATTACGAGCCTCAGCAATTTTAGCTGTGACCTTAGAACCAGGTAAGTGACCACCTTCCCCAGGCTTCGCACCCTGACCAATTTTAATTTCTAATAGATTTGAAGAGTTTAATAACTCAGCATTTACACCAAAACGTCCTGAGGCTATTTGTTGTCCTCTTGTGTTTGGATATTTTCCTAACATATCCTTGATTTCTCCACCTTCACCGTTGAAGGAAATCATATTTAATCGATCGGCGGCTTCAGCATAGCTTCGGAAAGCAGTTTCGTTTTGGGAACCAAAGGACATAGACGAGATTATAAATGGCAGACTATGATCATTTACACTAACATCCACATCTTTAGCCTCATACTTTTGACTGGATTCCTTAAGCGAGGCTAGATGACGAATACTTAGTGGGTTTTTGGCTTCAATTTCATCTAATTTGTCACGGAAATCATCAAAACTTCCGCCGCGTGCGATGTCCCCAATCGATTTCCATACACGAGGTAAGATGTGGAAGCTCTTACCTGGACGTACTTTTTCATCTTTAAAATCTTCGCGTCTAGCAATAGCATCCTGTTTCATATCTTCATAGTTAAACTTTAAATCTTTTGATCCTAAGAAGTTCGTAATTCGTAACAGATCTGCAAAGGAATCGTGCAACCCAATAGCAGAGAATAGACGGGAATACCCTCGTAATTCGTGAATTCCGATAGTTGAGATAACTTTTTCAAGTCCTTTATTTAGTGCACTGAACAGATTTTTAGTTGGTGTGAGTTCATCCTCAGAAACTGTTGCAAACATGAGATAAGGATTTACCGCATCGGCACCTAGTCCAAAAATGGTTACGATATCGTGTAATGAGCGAAGAGCTGCTGAACGAATCATAAGAGATACAGAACGACGCTTATGTTGCTCTACAAGATGCTTATCAATAGCTGATACCACCAAATGTGGGTCCAACCATAAATTGTCTTCTTGATGTGATTGTTGGTCATCTAATAGAACGATGTCGATATTCTCTTCATCGATTGCTTTTTCTACTTCTATAGCTAAACGTTGGATAGCCTCTTCAAAATTTTCATCTTCTTTAGCAGTAATGGAAACTTGTTTAGCTGAACCATTTTGCTCAAATAGAGTAATGATTTCTTCATAGGATGGATGTTTTTCTGCCTCTGAAAATATTTTCCCATGAGAACCTTCCATTAAAATAGGTGATTGAATTTCTATAGTGTATGGAAGCTCTTCCTTCGTAAATAGGGAAGGGCGTTTTCCTAATACGGTCCTTGTAGAAAAATGCTCGGCCTCACGATCACGGTCAATGGCAGGATTCGTAACAACGGCCACGCTTTCCTTTAAGAAATTCGCAATATTTTTTCTATCTGGATGAAGAGCGGCTAAAGGTACGTCATGCCCTAAAGAACGAATCGGTTCAGCCCCTTTTTCAGCCATTTGTTCTAGTAATTGAATATCTTCACGATCCCAACCAAATGCAGCATACCAACCATTATGCACATTTTTTATTGTTGGTTTTGCAAAAGAATCTTTTGCTTGAGATGGTTTGATTCGATGACGAAATCCTTCAAAGGATAGTTTTTGAGACATACGCTTGTATACCTCTTCTTGGTAAGCAAAGTGATCATATACTTTTAACTTACCTTCAGCATCCCATTTCACTCCTACCTTCTCACCAGGTGATAGTGGCTTAGGGTCAGCCACATATTGAGAGTTTGGTAGAATACCAGGCTCTGAAGAGAATAGATAAGCGTTTTCTGTTTCTAGTTGCCATAACGGACGTAGTCCAAGGGCATCTAAACTGAAGGCTGCTTCATCTCCATAACGAGAGATAATTCCAGCAGGTCCTTGAGCAAAATGTCCCCAAGCTTCACGAATGTACGCATATAAATCCTGAAGATGCTCGGGATAACGACGTAATTCATTCATAATTGGTGGGAACATCATGTCTAATACTTCAAATAAAGAGTATCCATGACGTTTAATAAATGTTTCGATGGTACGGTTTAAATCCTGAGAGTCACTTCCACCTACAGTTAACGGAACACCAAGCATTTCTGCTTCATCGCGCAATTTTGCGATCGTATTGATTTCTCCGTTATGTCCTAAAACACTAAATGGTTGTACACGGAAAAAGTTAGACAATGTATTGGTTGAGTAACGATTATGTCCAAGGGTCATACTTGAAGCTACCTTTGGATGAGAGAGATCTTGGTAATATAGTGGTAGCTGATCTCCTGCACCCATAAGCTTGTAAACCACATGGAACGTGGACAATGAGGCTACGTGTACATCCTCATCTTTTTCAGATTCAATAAGCAGGTCGAAAAGTTCAGCTTCTACCTGATCAGTTTTCAGTGCTTTCAGTGCGAACTGCCAAAATACAGGTTCTTCCTTTTTACCCATTGGTCCTAAAGCTTCGGTATTAGTGACTTCCGTTGTTTCAAAAACAAATTCAAAGTCGTTATCTTCAAAAAGCTTCCTCAGAGCATTCATCTTCTCCTCAACATCAGGTTGCTTCTTAATAAAATAATGTCCAACTACAAACCCTTCTTCATCAACTAGAGATGGATCAATCTGGGCTTGTTTTAACTTTTCTTTCCAAAGTTCACGAGGGATATCCATGTGGATGCCGACTCCATCACCTTCCTGGTTAATAAAACCTGCACGGTGGTTCATCGTACATAAACTTTTAATGACTTTGTCGATATTTTCTTTAGTAGGAACGTTTTCTTTTTGAATACAAGAAACAATACCACAAGCATCGTGCTCGGCGTTTTTAAAGTCCTTAAACTCAGCGGGGGTCCATTTTTGTGTCATTTTGTTGGCCAATTGGCCGTCACCTCCTATAAATATTCATAATAACTTCGCCATTTCGTTGGGAGAAGTTTGCCTTAGAAAAAGAAGGGCTTTCGCATTTGCAAAAGCCATGTCCCAGTATGGGAGGATGTTTGCACTAAGGTGCAATGGAAAGGGAAAAAACAAGAAGAACGTTACTCCATATTTTGTTATAATTTTCAGAATACTATTTTCTATTTTAACAGAGGATTAATAATAAATCAATAAGTTTATGCAATGAAATGAATGGATAAAGGGAATGGAGCTTATTGAAGGGGGGGCAGAGAGTACTATAATGTCAAAGAAAACGGTTACAAAAAAGTGAATACCCACTTAAGTGAAGTGTATATTAAGAGGGTATTTTGAATAATTATTCACTGTAAGTGACCTGGTATTAGCCCTTAATCGTAGAGAATGCTTGGTCTACTGCTTGTATAGTTGTATAGATATCTTCTTCGGTGTGTGAAATAGTTAAGAACCAAGCCTCATATTTTGAAGGGGCCAAATTTATACCTTGACGAAGCATAGCATTAAAGAATTTACCAAACATTTCACCATCTGAGTCATTCGCTTGATCATAATTTTCGACCTTTTGATCGGTAAAATAGACAGTGAGAGCACCTTTTAGGCGGTTCACTGTAATGGTTACTCCGTTTTTCTCAGCCTTTTCTAGGATTCCTTCTTCAAGGATGCCTCCTAATCGATCCAATTCTTCGTATAGACCTTTTTCTTGAAGAGTCTCTAAACAAGCAATGCCAGCTGATATGGATGCTGGGTTTCCCGCCATTGTTCCTGCTTGATAAGCTGGGCCAAGTGGTGCCACTTGCTCCATGATATCGATTCGACCACCGTACGCACCAATTGGGAGGCCGCCACCTATAATTTTTCCAAGAGCGGTCATGTCAGGCTCAACTCCATAAATTTGTTGAGCACTTCCATAGGTAAAGCGGAATGCCGTAATAACCTCATCATAAATCACTAAAGCTCCTGCCTCATGTGTAAGATCATTGATCTGTTGGAGGAAACCAGGATTTGGCTCCACGATCCCAAAGTTTCCTACAATTGGTTCCACAAGGACAGCCGCAACATCATCTCCCCAGTGATGAAGTGCCTCTTTAAAGGAATCGACGTCATTGAAAGGAACGGTGATCACTTCTTGAGCAGTTGAAGGCAATATCCCAGCAGAATCCGGTGTTCCTAAGGTAGAAGGGCCTGATCCTGCTGCTACGAGGACCTGATCAAAATGTCCATGATAGCAACCGGCGAACTTGATGATTTTTTTTCGATTTGTATAGGCGCGTGCCACTCGAACGGTGGTCATCACAGCCTCGGTCCCTGAATTTGTAAAACGAACTTTTTCCATCGAAGGTATGGCATCCTTCAACATTTTCGCAAACTTATTTTCTAGGACTGTTGGTGTTCCGTAGAGTGTCCCGTTATAGGCCGCTTTAGTGATGGCCTCTGCAATATGTGGATGAGCATGTCCTGTGATAATCGGTCCGTATGCAGCTAGGTAATCGATATATTTATTGCCATCCACATCCCAAAAATAAGCCCCTTGTGCTTTTTCCATAAATACCGGTGTGCCACCGCCAACCGCTTTATACGATCTAGAAGGTGAATTTACTCCACCTACAATATGCTGTAAAGCTTCCTTATAAAATTCCTCTGACTTCATAAAATCCATCAATCTAACCCTCCAACTTATTTATTCTCGCTCTTTTTCTCCAGCCACTGAAAAATAACTGCGAATACTGCGGTAATCCCAAGCACAATCACTAGATTTAGAAGGATATTATCAGGTATGTATGTTCCAAAAACAAATACCTCTAATAGAATAACAGTGATTATTAGTATCGTCCAAAAAGGCACTTTGTATTTTTGCATGTGGTTCCTCTCCTTTTAATTAATGTGTTTTATGTGAGGACGCGCGGATTTCAGATTGGCGTGCGCCATTTTGAATATGACGCGCAAATCCAGGGCAGACGTGCGCCTTCCTGAATGACGCACACCGGCTCGGAAAAGACGCACGGATTCTGGGTCGACGCACGCGACCATAGAATGGACGCGCGAATCTAACAAAGTGACGCGCGCCGGGTCGGAAAAGACGCACGGATTCTGGGTCGACGCACGCGACCATAGAATGGACGCGCGAATCTGTCAAAACGACGCGCGCCGAGCCGGGAAAGACGCACGGA
>JAWJLM010000118.1 GCA_040191315.1 Bacillaceae bacterium S4-13-56
TTGGCTAGAACTGTTCAATTGCAATAATATAAAACTCCGCTTTTCATTTACAGTAAAAAGACCTCAAGCTGATAACGCTCAAGGTCTTTTTCATTGATTTCACTGGGTTTTCCTCTTGATTCGTTCCTACCTTCGGGTGTTCCTGTCCCTCCAGTTGTTCCTGTCCCATCAGGTTTTGAATTTCACAATCATTCCCATAAACTCGCTCCAACATGTAGCCATGGATTAATTAAATTTCATTCTTTTGGTCATACTGAATAATGAGAATGAAAGGTTGGTTTTTATGGCACTAACTGTTTTTTCCCTTATTTTATGGTTGACCATTTTCTGTTTTAGTTTGTTGCCGAAGAAATTGTCTTTGCTAGAGAATTCTTTTGTGTTTTTTGTGCTATCTGTTGTAATCATGAACTCCTTTACCATTGCCAGTCTTAACCTGAAATGGATTGAGTCTAATAAAGAGACCGAGATGTTCTTGGTCTATATCTTATATAGAGCAATCATTTATCCCGTGGCCCTACTTTTTTTAACGAATCTTATTTTTATGTATGAAACATTTTCGACCAAACTTGTAGGAGCCATATTAGTTCCTATCTTTATTCTCCTAGTAGAGATTTCAGGTGAAAAACTCAATGTTTACACGTACAAACAGTGGAATAACTGGTACTCCATTACAGAAATCATTTTGTTTTCTTTGTTTACACTTTTGATTACGAAGTTCATTCGTTCCCTTAAACAAAGGATGTATCAACATGAAAGTATATGATCAACAATTTAATCAAAATGAATGGTTTGTTGTCATAGTTTTGATTGTTACTTTTTTCACTATCTCTAAACTTCCTCGAAGATTCTCTAAAGCGACAACGTATACTCTTGTGCTAATGGGAATTTTTATTGGAATGTTTGCGGACCATACAATAAGTATTCCTCCTTTTGATTTTTATGATGTAAACGATAACTCTGCTTATAAAGTATTTGATTTCTTCACTTATGTCATGTACGGACCCTTTGGATACCTGTTCCTTTACTTCTATGACTATTTACAGATAAAGGGGCTTAAGATTATGTTGTACATTATCTTGTGGACCTCCCTGTCTATCTTCATGGAGTACATTGCATCCTCTTTAGGTGTATTCCACTACAAGAGAGGTTATAGCTTATTATTCTCTATTCCAATATACCTTTGGATTCAAAGCTTAGTCATTGTTTATTATCACCTTTTAAAAAGAAAAACTAGTTCGCTATGATTTTTGATAAAAAGTAATAGACGGGGTTTCGGCCGATAGTGAAGGTGTTTCTGGAAAAGTGAACAAGCTTTGTGCATTAATCGCTTATCCTACAAGAAAAGCACTTGTTTCTGCGAAGTAGCTCTAATTAGCTTTCCTTTGTGCGATTACTTGGAGCAAAAACTTCAAAGATTACTCGATGATGCTTTTTCGCTGGAGCTAGACAAATTTTATACTTTACTACAAAAAAGACCTTGAGAACTAAAAATCTCAAGGTCTTAATTTTCTAATCGATCACGCTGAGAACCGTCCCTACCAACACACCTACCAACACGCTCGCGCAGAAAGTATCTTTACAGGCTATCGATAAGCTCTAGTATCTCTGAGTTTTCGGGTATGTCTTTCATGGAGTGGCCATAGTGTACATACCTTAGGGTTCCTTCTTTATCTACCAACATTTGGGCCGGCATTCTTCCCAGTTTAAATAGATTCGCTTTTTGTCCATATAGCTTTAATACGGTATGTTTTTCATCCGGAATCCCGTGGAATTTCAAACCATTTTCTTCCCAGTATGCCGCAAAACTTTTAGCATTTTCTGGTCCAATGGCGACGATTTCTGTGTCTTTATTTGTAAATTGATCGTATTGTTGATGCAACTGCATCATATGCTTTCGGCAAAATGGTCAAACAAAACCTCTATTTAAAACAATCAACACATTTCTCTTCCCTTTAAAACCAGAAAGCTTAAATTTGTTTCCTTCATAATCCTCCATTTCAAAATCGGGCGCCGGTTTATTTACTTCTACACTTGCCATTGTTTCGTTCCTCCTCTTGATCTAAAGTATAAAAACTTTGATCCTTATTAATTTATATAAATTTAATTGTACTCAATTAAATAATAGATAAAATAAAGTCCCTCTAGCAAGAGCAAACTTTATTCTTTCTTCCCTTTTAGAAGCTCGTCTAAATGCTTCTTTAACACCAAGAGTGTTTCTTCATCCCCATTATAACTCCGATACATTTTTGCAGGTATATCCATCATTTTTTCTTTCAATTCTCTTCCACTGTTTGTTAATTCGACAGTCACTACTCGATCATCTTCTTTATTTCTATATTTCGTTACATATCCTTTGGACTCAAGCTTCTTCAACACTGGGGTAAGAGTACCAGAGTCTAGGTACAACCTTTTTCCTAGGTCCTTGAATTTAATCTTTTCTTCTTCCCACATCACCAACATTACAATATACTGTGTGTAAGTTAAGTCAAATGGATCCAAAAGAGGTTTATACATTTTGATGACTTCCCTTGATAACGCATATAAGGAAAAGCAAAGCTGGTTTTCTAATTTGAGAGCATCAAATTTTTCCATAGCGTACCTCCCTCTGAAATAGATACGAGATTTAAGTTTCGAGGTTCGATATTTGAAAATTTAATTGATATCAATTAAATTTCACTAAATCAATTATAGACTACTTTGTTTTTCCTATCATCTACGGATTTCACGGAGTCTGTCAAGTTTTTGTGGGAGAATCCCCCCCACAAAAACTTCACAGACTCTTGTCTACCACGCTTCGCTTGGTTGCCTCTTTATGTGATTGGTGGGCGATCCCCCCCAATCACATAAAGGGGTTAAAACCTTCTCCCCACAAACATTTTACTCCTGCAATTTCACGCTGAGAACCGTCCCTACCAACATGCCTACTTCCTAGCCTGATGGACTTTCAATTGTTTTCCTTTGATGGTTGTTTTTTTCATGGTTTGTAGGACGAGTGGGCCTTTTCCGTTAAGAATATCGACATAGGTGGAGTTTTCTTGAATGGTGATGATTCCAATGTCGTCAGCGGAGACTCCTGGGATTTTGGCGATGGTTCCCACGAAATCAATGGCTCTAAGTTTCTTTTTCTTCCCTCCATTAAAATACAATTTCATAATGTCCTGGTTTAGCTTTTCACTCTTATTCTGTTTCAGGTTAGGCCTCGTATTGTTTTTTTGGTCAAAATCTGGTTGAGCCTTTTTAACGTCCTCTCTTGTTGGGGCTTCCCTTTTTACAATGTTAAAACCGATATATTCTTCTACTTCCTTTAGGAACTTTTCCTCGTGTGAGGTCATAAAAGTAATGGCCATCCCACTTTTTCCTGCTCGTGCCGTTCTTCCTGTTCGATGGACATATCTTTCTTTTTCTAATGGAAAATCATAGTTAATGATATGGGTAATATCATCGACGTCAATACCCCTCGCAGCCACATCGGTAGCGACCAGGAAACGAAATGCCCCTCTTTTAAAATCATTCATTACCGCAAAACGGTCCTCCTGAACCATGGCACCGTGGAGTTGATCGACAGACATTCCCCAATCATCCAACTTACCAAACAACTCGTGGACTCTCTCTTGAGTCCGACAAAAAAGGATGCAGCTATCTGGGTTCTCTAGCGTGAGAACATCTTTTAGTAGAGAGAGCTTGTCCGCTTCTTCTACCTCCATTACAAAATGGTTAATTTTTTCTGTCGTAATTCCAGAAGCCTTCACCTGAATATGATTTGGGTTCTGCATATATTTGCGGCAAAGGCTCTCGACATCCTCGGGTAAAGTTGCCGAAAAGGTAAAGGTTGTTCGGTTCTTCGGAAGCCTTTCAATAATGGCTTCTACTTGGTCAATGAACCCCATATTCAGCATTTCATCCGCTTCATCAATCACCAAATATTCGATTTTATCTAAGATTAATGTTCCTTTTTCCATATGGTCCAAAACTCTTCCTGGAGTACCCACGACCACGTGAACTTTTTGTTTTAATTCTAATTGCTGTTTTGCAAAGGACTGCTTCCCATATACAGCAGTCACCTTAATCCGTTTGAATCTCCCGATGTTTGTAAAGTCCTCTGCCACCTGGGCCGCGAGCTCACGAGTCGGTGAGAGAATCAAAGCTTGTGGCTTGTTCTCCTCCCAATCCACTTTTTCACAAATTGGAATCGCAAAGGCAGCTGTTTTCCCACTTCCCGTTTGCGATTGCACAATTAAATCGTGACCTAATAAAGCCTCTGGAATGACCTTTTGCTGGACTTTTGTGGGGGAACTGTAGCCCAACGCTGACAGTGCCTTGAGAATCTCATTACTTAATTTATAATTATTGAACTCTGAATTCGACATATTTGCCCTCCATACCAATACTTTGATACTAATCTTAACTTTACCAAAAATGTCTTGCTCTAGCATAACTTTTTTAATGTTGGTTGGCCATGTTCAACACTTGCCTTGTTATAAACTTAGTATTACAATTATAATTGGTATTACAAACATATAAGTAAGAGGTGTAACTATGACCTATCGAAAAGAGTCTGGAAGGGTCACAAAGAAAGGACAAGTAACTATTCCTATTGAGGTTAGAAATGAATTGGATATTGAAGAGGGAGATCGTCTTGATTTTGTAAGAGAAACTGATGGGACTTATAAAGTAGATGTAATCAAAGCAAAATCGATCAAAAATTCGGTAGGCAAATTAAAAGTGGATAAAACACGGACCTTTGAACAGGAACGGCAAATCGCTCAAGAAAAAATAGGTTTATCCAAAATGAGGAATTTGTTTGAGGACGTTAAAAATGAAGAAATACTTGATTGATACTAACATTGCCATTAGAATCTTAACCAATGATCCACCTGAACTTGTGGCGCAACTAGAGGGCCTTTTAGAAAAAGTAGACAATAGAGAAATTTCTTTTTTTGTCCCTTCTATAGTAATTGCTGAAGTTTGCTGGGTACTCCAATCTGTTTATTCATTTTCTAAAAAAGAAATTGGACAAGCTTTATTAGAATTCGTTTCCTCTGAAGGAGTTGAAGTAGAAGAAAAATTCGTCCTACAAGCCCTGGAGTCTTTTTATAAGAATAACGTAGATTTTATCGATGCCTATTTATCCTTAAAAGCAAACCAAAACGAAACTAGCATTATCACTTGGAACAAAAAAGACTTCAAGAAATTAGAATGCGAATTTTACTCTCCTAGTGAAACCACTAAATAATGTGGCCATAGGGTTTGTGGGCACGGTTCTTGCCTAACGGATGCGTCCATAGGAAGTTCTATTGACCAGTTTTGATTACCCAATCTGGAAAATGAGTCAATAGAACTCTTCTATTGACCGGGTTTGCCTTCCCAATCTGGAAAATGAGTCAATAGAGCTCTTCTATTGACCGGGTTTGCCTTCCTAATCTGGAAAATGAGTTAATAGAGCTCTTCTATTGACCGATTTTGCCTTCTCAATCTGGAAAATGAGTCAATAGAGCTCTTCTATTGACCGGGTTTGCCTTCCCAATCTGGAAAATGAGTCAATAGAGCACCTCTATTTACCAGTTTTGCCTTCCCAATCTGGAAAATGAGTTAATAGAGCTCTTCTATTGACCGGGTTTGCCTTCCCAATCTGGAAAATGAGTCAATAGAATGAATTTACCTCTGAATTTCCCCCTCTCCACTACTATAAAGGGCGTTCGCAAAATACGCTTCAAAAACATAAGGGCATAAAAAAAGAGCAAATAGTAGCGACTATTCACTCAATCAATATAGTAATATAACACCACAAAAACAAGAGAATCCCTACAGAACAAGGAATTCAACGTGAGAACCGTCCCTACCAACACACCTACCAACACAACTATCATCTCATTAATCAACACAATTTGTGTGCGAAGGGAGGGTTTTTAGTGGAATAGTAGAAATATATTTGGTAAGAATTATATTGAGGTTTTTTATTAGTTTTATGCCTTGAAGGGGGATTATCATGAGTTGGGTCCTTTCGGAAAAAGAAACAGCTGACATCATGGCTCAAATGAGTGAGGAACAAAGGGAGTTCATAAACAATTACATCAAGCAAAGCAAGAAAAGTAAATGGTTGCAAGTTCTTGCTGAAAAAAAAGGAATTTTAATTCATTCCAAGGATTCACTGAATCAAGTGTTAGAGAAAGTGAACGATTGGTATCTTGAGGAGATCTTAGATGCTGGGTACGGCAACCGCTTTTATCGATGTGAATGTGGACAATCTTTGCGGTTCCAATACATCGTAAAAAATAAATCAGAAAATAAAACCTATAAATTAGGAGAAACCTGTCTTGAACATTATACTGGTCTATCGCCGTCCATTATACAAGATATTAAAAATGGGCTTCATACGATTAATCAGGAACGAGACAATATTTTAATTTGCTACAAGGAAGGAGAGTTCACAGACCTTTCCCCATACAACTCCATTGACGTACCAGAAGTTATGAAAAAGCAAGTGGAACTCGGGCTCCCTCTCTCCGAAAAGCAAATTAACAAATTAGAGATACGTTTGAAGGAACAAAAAGAAAACGAACTAATAGAAACTAAAAGAAAAGTGAGACTAGAGCACGAGCGGAAGCTAAAGAACTTTGTGGATTCTTTTGAAGGCGAACAGAAGGAATTTGTAAGTAATTTGCCTCTAAAACAATTAGAAGAACTTTATGATTTGATGCAAAGTGAAGATAACCCACCTCTTAATGAAGAATTATTCCAAGGAATTGAATTACCAACCGATATCAAAGATCATATTCGGCTTGGATTCCCTCTTTTTTCTATGCAAAAATTAAGACTTAATCGGTTGTGGGAAGAAAAAATTGCTCTTCAAAAACAAAAAAAGAATGCCCCTATGGACATTGCATACGATGAGTTTATCGAAAGACATCTATCTACATTAAAAGCTATTAGGGCCAAACAAGATGAGATTCCCCCGGGTCTGAGGAAAGACTGGGATTCCATCCAAGAAAATATTAGAGAATTTCGTCAAGGTAAACCTTTCAACTATAGAAGCTGGAAACGAAACACAAGAAACCTCATTGCAGCAATAAAAGTAGAAGAAGATGATTACCTATAATCGGTGACATGGCAAGTGTGCTGATAGGGACGGTTCTATTAGGGAACAATCGGAAGTTTTG
>JAWJLM010000119.1 GCA_040191315.1 Bacillaceae bacterium S4-13-56
AAAAGTGTGATAGTTTGAATCAAAAGTGTGATAGTTAATCCCTTAAAAGCCAGTCGTATCAATGGTTGAAAGTCACTCTAAAACAGTATTTAAAACAGTATTTAAAACAAATAATTAAAAAACAAACAAAATAAGTAACAACTTTGGTGGGGTATTTTAGTTCTTTAAAATTAAAAACTCTTAAACTATCAAACCCCTCTTTCAAACTCTTAAACCCTCTTAAAAATGTTTTTAAGGCTTATACAAGACGATTTAATAGAATTATAGATAAAGAAACCTTGTCACTAAGAATCACCTCGTTAAATGCCCTTATTTTTAGAATTAAGACTATTGAGTTCAGAGCTATATTTTTTAAAAAGAAAAGCATGATAAAATAAAATCACTAACGTAATTAGGAGTATATCTCCGAAAAAGGGACTGATTTTTGTTGGTCCTTTTTTTATTTAGCTCTCCTGTTCTGAACGAGAACTCCCCCTTTAATAAAAACCTTTATAGTGCTGATCAATAATCTTAGTTATAGTATCCGGATCTAAAACTGATTCTCTAGCAAAGCTGTAAATCGCTTTTTGGATTACATCTGTTTTGTTTGTCTTAACCCCTTCTTCTGTCAATTTCTCAACCATAGCTTCCAGTAATGCCAAGTGAACTTCATCCATACGAAGATTAATGGGTTTACTCATTTCGACTCCTCCTATTCAAAAAATAAATAACTGCAGCCCATAATTCATCAGATACATTCAAATCATATTGATCTAGTACATGTATATAAATTTCTAATGCGTCTAACAATCCTTCTTCTGTGAGAAAAACTCGTTTTGTTGCATGGTTAAATTCATTAATCCTTTCTAATGTGAATTCATCATTTTCTTTATAAATATTTAACCTTTTCATAGTTTTTCTCTCCTTTGATTTGATATATTAATTGTAATATTTTATTTGCAAAATGTAAATACGTTTTGTAAATAAAATTTATCCATCTAAACTAACTAAACTTTTCACCTGTACCTGTAAAAGAATCAAAAGCTTTGAAAAGATATATACGGATTTTGTGCCAATTTTGATAGATTATGATAGCAAATGATAGTAAAAGATAGTTCTTGATAGTTCTTGATATTGAAATGTCAACTTGAAGTTGTTAATATAAGGGTAACGCCATTCCCATAGAACGTTTAATCAAGCATCAAATACTTATTAGGGAGGGAATCTCTTTTTGTGTTTCTTTTAAAGGTTCCACACCTTTAGAACACTCACAATGAAGAGATTAGGCGAATTAAAAGGGATTTGAATTCTTGCTGAGAACAGGGATTCATTAGATATCCCAAGCATTCTTCTTATATCAACTAAAAAGCACGCTTTCTAAACAAAAAAACCTTGGCTGGTAACCGAGGTTTTTTTGTTTACGTATAACATTTTCAGGGGAAACCCATAATAGATATGACATAAGAAAGAAAATAGCCTGAACTTTTGATTGCGGACAACAGGTTCCTGGTGCTGAGAACACCAAATCAATCAAAGGCACTGGTAATGCCTGTCAGACTATACTCTTTCAAGTCACAAGGCAGAAGTTACTACGACAGTTAGACTTTAGTCTTTAAAGACTTTCAGTGAAACCCAAACCAATCTGAGGAGAGAAACTCCCCAGTCCAACCCGGTTCGGATCTTTTGCTGATTGTCTTTAAAGAACTTTAACATTCTCCGCAAACGCATCAACTCATTTCCACGCTTTCTAAAAAAATGGTTGTCCGCGGAACTAGTCCCATTATATATCAGGTGGAAATTCATTGTTAGAGGATGAACTATCTTTTTATTCCTTTTTAATTAAAACTAAAGCTATTATGCTAACAATCAATGCTATAACTGAAATAACAAACGCACTCCATAACATTTTTTCACCTTCTTTTCTTCTTTATTCCCTGACAAGGAGGAACTGTAATTTCACTTCCAAAGTTCCCACCACTTTTTCTTCTTGGTTGAAGCAAGTTGTTTTTTTGTTTCAAACAATTCATTCATGGCTGCCATCATTTTACGGTCTCTTTCTTCAAGAGAGTTTGCAATATATTCTTGTTGCACTTGAATGATCTGCTTTAATTCCTCGTTGAATTGCCTTTGTTCTTGTCTAAAACTCTCTAACTGTACTAATTGTTTCTCAATATTTTGGTGTGGTGGTTGAGTGGTGGAAGGAAGATCCTCATGGATCTCACCAACCGTAAACGCAAACTTTTGAGATAAAACCTCTTTAATTTCTGCACTTTCGTAGCCTTCATCGTAAAGAGAAGTTATTCGTTTTAATATCACGATAGATTCAGGATGATATTTTTTTCCTCTACCTCGTTGTTCATAGCGAAAAAATCTCTCAAACTTATGTAAATATCTTCGAACTGTTGATTCGGGTACTTTAACGGAATCACTCAATTCAGTTACCGAGAGCCATTTATCCAAACTCCCACCACCTTTTCATTCATTCACTCACCATCCGCCACTCACCCACCACCGCTTGTTAATCGCAATATTAACATAAAATTCCTTGTTTTTTTTGTTAATGCTAATTACTCTTTTTCAAATTCGTTCACTTTCACCAAAGAATTTTTGCTTTCTAATTCATCTCTAGCAATCTTATGAGAAGGCTGAATTACTTCTTTATGGATTTTATTAAACCATTCCTTAGGTAACATTTTCGCTCGTTCCATAAGTTGAGCAAGAAAGGTTTTTGTATAATCCGCCCAGTTTTGAACCTGTTTTTTTAATGCTTGATTCTCTGTTCGCAATTCAAGATTTTCTTTTTCAAATTTCCGCCCTTGCTCTCGGTAGTAATCACGATCTTTAGTAACCAATTTTTTTTCGCTTTTTAATTGTTGGACAGATTCTTTTAGAGCTTCTACTTCTTCACGAGTAGCAATCCCTTTTAGAGCTGTGTTCTTGATGGTTTCAAAATCCTCTTTTTCAAGCGTGACCTTGTTTGAAAACTTCCCTTCTTTCGCTTTAAGATCTTCCACTCTTTTAATCTCTTTATCTATTTCCCTGATTTTCTGTAAGTTTTGTTCTCGTAATTGAGCTTCCGTTTCAAGCTTTTGAATTTGGTCATTTAACATTTTCTCTTTGAATTTCTGCATTTCAAGATGTTCAGCATTCGAACCCTTTTCTCCGCGATCTAAACCGTATCCTCGTTCGTTTAAGAAGTGATTATAGCGATCTTGTAATTCAGATAAAGCTTTCTTATTCCCTACCATCTCTTTAGCAGATAACCGCCCATCTTCTGTTAATGGAACAAAACCAAAGTGCATATGCGGAGTTTTCTCATCCAAGTGAACCGTAGCATAGATGACGTTTTCTTCCCCATATTCCTTTTTAATAAAATCCAAATTGTCTTTAAAAAATTGTTTTTGCCGTTCAGGAGAAAGGCGATCAAAGAATTGGTTGTCACTCGTCAGCAAACCATCTACCAGTTTAATAGCATCCGAACGAATTGAACGAGATCCTTTGTAGCCTTCCTTGATCCGTTCATCAATCTTGTTTATGTACTGGATCTTCTCGGAGTTAATCAAATCATAGTTTAAATGCGTTTTCGAATGGTCAATGTCTTTATTGGCATAGCTCTCTTTCTTGTTCTCTCGTTGATTGTGTCGTTGAAGTCCTCTAGTGTCCACAGCGTTAGCTACTTTGCTAAGTCGATAAATAGAAAAACTCATAGAGAATCACTCCTGTTTCAATGAGATCCACTAGCCCTGATCCGATAGATTTATACAATAAGTATAACACACTAGACTTATTAGCATAAGTCCGTTCGTGTGCTCCTGCGGAGGGCTAAAATAAAAAGACAAAATTCAAGACCACTAGTCTAGTTTTCAAGTGAACAAAAAATGTCCTTAGCTGCAGAAACTTATTTCCGCAGCTAAGGACATTTTTTGTTCAGTCTTTACTTTACAAGAGGAAAGACCCTAATCTAGTTGTCTGCTATTTTTTTTGCATCCTTTCTCATTAACATACCGTCTTAGGTAATGAAATTAATTAGTTGATGTTTGGACTGACATACCTTAGATAATAAAAGGAAGAGAAGGGAGTTAATGTCGATGTATAAAGAGGAATCACAAGTTTTGGCCAAGAAAATGATTAATGTAGGGTAAAAATAGCATTTTCCTATGAAAAAGAAAGTTAACTAAAGACAGTGTAAATAGTAAAAAAAAGAATATATTGAAAATATATCCAAATTAGTCTAACCTTATCCTATACATATTTTGGAGGGATTTTTATGAATGGTATTGGTTTGCCTTGGCAAGTTTTTAATTTCTTCTCAGTTATTGTGGTTCTGTTTTTAATTTATATTTTTGTCAAAAAAGTGAAGAAATAGTTATTTTTTACATTAACCACTTAGAATATGCTATATTACCCTAAGAATAGAAAGGAGTCGATGTTAAATTGAAATCTATTAAAATTGTTTTATTTTCTCTATTAGTAGGATTACTTATTTTTTCAGGCTCAACTAGTAGTGTTTTTGCCATTCAAAATTCTAAGACAGTAGAAGCTGATCAGCTCATTGAAAAAGCTCAAAAAACTAAAGAGTTAAAAGAAAAAAAATCAAATAAAACTTATGAAGAGTTGTCTAATGAGTACGGGCTAAAAGATATCAGCGAACTAGATTTGCCTGAAAACGCACAAGTAATTAAGGTGGATTCAGTAGAAGAAATGGAACTGATATTAGAATCATTTAACGCACCTTTAGAAAGCGTTTCAGATCCCGTAATTCAGGAAAAATCATTAAATTCATCAAGTACTCTATCTAGCTATAGTTCCATTAGTTATCGTACAAGAACAGCTTCAGAACAGTTAGCATGTTGTGGAAAAATAAATATTTCCGCTGACTTTGGTATTTCAGGATCGGGTTCATTCTATTGGATTGAAGATGTAAAAAACATTAGGACCTACGCATCAGGATTTACCTATCCGTTTGATTGGCAACAAACAGGAACGCCTTATAGCGTGATTTCCCCTGGTGGATTAAGAGCTACAGCTTATGGAAGTGGTGTGATTGAGTACTACTTTTTAATTGAAGCAGGAATGTTTAAAGTAGGACAAAGAGATGTTGATTTAAGCGTAACCTACTCTATTGGATAAAATATAAAAGAAATGTCATACTACTTTTGATTAGAAAACATTAAAAAACCGTTTTTTTCAGGAAGCTAATCTCGTTTCCTGTTGAATAACGGTTTTTTTATTCTCCCTGATTCAACTGTGCTAGAAAAGTTGGACCTCAACCCAGAAATTCCCTTAAAAATAAAAGGTAAGATAGCGGAGTCTATAAACATACTTGTTTCACTAAAAATCACCTATTCTATCCCCCTCTAAAATAATTATTTTGAATAGAGCGGATACGATAGCGGAGTGATTTAAATACCATTCCATCAGGCTTTGCCTGAATCATGCGGACTGCAAACTCCGTTTGCCTTATCCTGCATTACAAAATAGCTACCTACCTCTATCGTCATTCATTGTTCTACACTATTGCTTTCCAGTGAGTCTTGTATTCTAGGAGTATATAATTCTAAACTAGTTCACAACTAAACTAGTTTGGTTGTGAACTAGTTTAGTTGGTTATCGATGTTTCAATTATTGATTTTTTTGCAACTCAGAGGGTGGTAAAATCATTTGACTAGGGTGTCGAAAAACTTTTATATGAATAACTAACGCCGCCTATGGAATTTTCATAGGTGGCTAAAAATAAGAACGAATTATCATGTTTTCTGTTCGGATCTTTTCTGTTTTCTTTCCTTTCTGTTTTTTTCTCTAAACCATTGAGGGACTACTTCGTTTGAAATTCTTTCAATAGTTGCGTCCTTCCCTTGTTCTGCGAGTTTCTTTCGTTCTTCCATGTAGTAAAGTGTAAATCCCACTGGACTACTTATTCCTTCATGTTTCAACTTAAAATTAACTAATTCCATTAACATTTCTAATTGAGTTATGTAATCCTCTTTATAAATTTCTTTTGCTGTCTTTTCTATTTTTTTAAATGTTGAAAGAGAGAGTTCAAATTGTGCTATGTCATTTAGATCCTCAAATAATTCTTGGTCATAATTCTCTTTTTTAGGTTCTTCTAATCTTATCTCTTTGTCTTTGAGATGCTTTATTGCAAATTCAATTTTATCTACTTTACGACCTTTGCGGATCTCTTTGAAAGTCACTTGTATGTCCGTTTTTTCGTTTAATTCTTGCAATGAGGGCACAATAATTCTGCTTTTCAAATGACCGTATTGTTTGTATTGTCCTTTAGAAATTCCTAGCTTTTCTTTCAAACTTTCTAAAGTAATTTCCCATTTTCCAAGGTGTTGCCACTTTTTCATAAGCTCATATAACCTTATAGAGTAAGCACTTTTAAGTGATAAAATATTACTTAAACGATAAGAAGTGAAGGCCCTTTTCAACTGTAGCAAATAAGGTTTTAACTCAGGAGCAAAGGTGAACTCAATTCTTCCTTCTCCAGCCTTATACTTTACAGATGAAGTCCAATTTGCAAGTAAATAATCGCCATTAGGGTAAGGAATTTCAATAACTTTTGACATTAAGTTCTTAACAATATCTTTAATTTGCGTGTAGTGTTCTCGCCCTTCTAAACCTAGCATTTCATGAAAATCTTTGATGTACATTTCATATTTTTGAAAATCTTCATCCTCTGGTTGAATCATACTCACAAAGGTTAGAACAATCTTTTGTTCTCTAGCACTTAATGGGTGAGTGTGTCGTGCTTCAACCAAATCGTTTGATTGTGTTACTAAATGATCTGCATTCATATATCATTTCCTTTCTATCACATTTTTTTAAAAAAATGATGAAAAAACATTCTACAAATAAAATAAAACTATTGTTTTTATTAGTCAATCACTGTTTTTAGATGTTGTGATAGTTTGAATCAAAAGTGTGATAGTTTGAATC
>JAWJLM010000120.1 GCA_040191315.1 Bacillaceae bacterium S4-13-56
TTTATCAGGATTTTAATTTTGTCCTGTGGCTCTTAATATAAATAAACCATCAATCAGTGGGCATTCCCACACTGATTGTTAGTACCCAAGGGTATGACTGCACGTCCATGCGCGGGATGAAAATGTGACTTTCACGTGAAAGCCACATTTTTATGTATTATTTTTTTATTTTATTGTATAATAGAACAAACGTTCGAAGAAGGAAGGGTTTTTATGCAGTCATCCACTCATCCTCAGCAAGAAATAAGTCTCGCCTCTCGATATCTCTTTCTATCCATGGCAATCACAGTTGTTCGAATGGACATACAAAATATACAATCTGGACCGTTTAAAATTAAGGAGCCATATATAGAGTTGTTGCATCGTATGGAACATGTTGCACGGAAAGAGAGGCAAGAACTAATTCAAAAAATGAGGAAATCTAACATAGAGGTTATATTTCTAGGAAAAAATGACTCTTTTTCATCTTACTTATTTCGAGTAAACAACTATGAATGGAACCGCCGGTATTTCAATCCAGCCATTCGGAAAGAAGTGGAGAGAACATTAATTCGTTTGATGCACTTGGCTCTGCAACCCTCTCGTGATCCGCTGATCTCCTATAATAGGTCTGCAGACGTTCAATAAACAAATAACGGAAATGAGCTGTTCGATGTACTTGATTACGGAGAGATCCTGGAGAAATAAACACATGAACTTTTTCTCCTGTTACAAATAATAGTTCTGATTCTTTTTCTGAAATAGTGATAATTTTGGAGATATGCGAGTGGGCAATCCATGCACATTTGGGATTCGTCGGAGAATTCGTTGGGAAGAAAAACATACCAGAATGTGGATCAACAGCAATGGGAACTTTGTGGGTCATTCCACTAATCTGTCTTGTTCCTTGAACCCTGCCCTGTATACTTGATCCAAAAAATTTACAAGCACGTTCCATTAAAACTTTAGGTTTTTTGTTTATAAATAAATACTTTCCCTTTTCTACTACAAGAGATCCAGTCACATCGGCTGTATTAAAAGGTAATACTGCATACGTGTATGGAGTCACCTCGTAGTCCGTTATCCATTTCGTCAAATATATCAATCCTTTCTTTTTTAAATACAAAAATATTATACATTAAAAGATTTACTTTTGGTTAAATTTTCTAATATTTTTCACAAATTTGCCATTTATGTATTTTGTATTTACCCATCCTTGTTGGTGAAGCTTGCTTCATGGTTGGTTGCCCGTTCATGCGGGATAAAGATTGTGATTTTTTATCCCGCCTTCAGTTAGTGGAAGAGCTTTTTAAATTGTGCGGGTAAAAGAAAGTTGCTGGTGGGGTGCTTGAGGCAAACTAAAAATCGCTCTAATTACAGATAGAACCCCGCTGCTTTAGCTGTGGGAGTTGTCAGCTATATTGATGTCCTTTATTCAAAACCAGAGGAATAGAACATATTCTATTTTTTCTAACTTTAACTTGAGAAAATACATTAACATTATGTTACTATTAGAAGCAGGTTCGAAATCTATCAATCAACTAAAGAAGGAAGATTGTATGAATAAAAAAGACGTAGCCAATATTCGTAAGCAATTTAAAGTAGGAAATGACTTACTGAAAATCTCAGAAATTTATAATGTGTACATTATGAAAGAATCGAGCGAAATATATCATCATGAGAGCCAACCATTTGAAATGTTAGATGATGATCAAAAAGAGTTATTCCTGCATAACTTTAAAAAGATCTTAACAGGTCGATTGGACGAGAAATTGTTTGAATTAAAGTTTGACCGAGAGGCTGAGAATTCAAGCCAGCTCATTTTACATAAAGGCTTGCTTGGGAACTCCTCTGAATGGAAGGAACATATGCTTCTAATTGTGGAAAAAATGTTGAAAGATCAACAATACACAATGGATATTGTTGTGACTTTTATTCGGGGAGAATATTATAAACCAATGAAGCGCCGAAATGAAGAAACAGAAGAAAGTGAACGTGACACGGTTTATTCTCACCCCTTCCTCCTTTGTAGCATAAATAAAACTCAGGATCCGAAAAAAGAATTGCTTTTTGATTATGTAGAAAAAGAGTTTCGTTACAACATAGTAGTCAACCCTATTATCAACCTAAACAACCCAATAGGTGGATTCATGTTTCCTTCCTTTACAGACAATGCAGCTGATGTGAACCGTGTTCTCTACTCTTCTAGCAAAGCTAATGAGCCGGACTATCATTTCATAGAGGATGTCCTACACGCACAGGAAATCATGACCGCTAAGGATAACAAAATTGTGTTCGAAGAGATTGTGAAAGATGTCGTCGGAGATCAAATGAACACTACAAAACTAGCGAGTGTGTATGATGAAATCAATCGCTATGTAGAAGAAAGTGACAAAGAAGATACACCAAAACTGGATTATAAAGACGTAGAAAAAGTCTTGAAAATGAGTGGCATTGAAGAAGCAACTCCTGAAAAAGTGGAATCAGCTTTCAAAAAAGTGATTGATGATGAAAAATATGAATTTAAAGCAAGCAGTATTTTGCCAAAATACAACTCCAAATCAATTAAAATCAAGACGAAAATCGCCAATATTTCTGTTAGCCCTCAAGACCTAAGATTTGTGAAACAAGTTCACCTTCAAGGGAAACGTTATCTCATGATTGAGGTGGAAGAAGATACAGTAGTCGAAGGATTTACTATGCTACCAGAGGCCCTTTTCAATAAAGGGGAAAAAGAATAAAATGAGCCTGATCTACCAGCTGATAAGGTATGTGATTCACCATACTTATCCACTTTGGATCAGGCTTTTTTAATATGCCCCATTGTTTTCATCAGTTAACCGATTACTTTCACAGTACGTTGCAGAAGTCTCTCCCAGATCTCACTAAAAGTTAGTCCTTATTTCGTATAATCATTTTAATTTTTTATATAATCTTCTTTCCGCATAATCAATACACATTGGGCATACATCGATTTTTTCCCGTTTATCATTTTCGTATATCGTGAATGGCTTTATTTTTTTCTTGCAAAAGAAACACTGCCTTGACTTAAAAATTTTTGAAAGAAAATTCATTAGGATGCCTCCTACTATCGTAATCTATATATATTTTACCTACCCCTTTATTCTTAGTATAACACCATGTTAGCTTCTCAGTTAACATTAAACTATTCAGGTTATTGCTTAAGCTCACTATTTAAAAAGCAAGTATAAGAAAATGATTCCTCGAAGGAGAGGAATCATCTGTGAAATTTTCGTGATAAGATAATTAATATGTTTGCAGCTCTATAACATAGTCATTCAAAGTTATCAAGCAGCTCACGGACTTCATCAGTGGAATGTGTGTTCATTAACTGATTTCTTAGTTCACTCGCCCCTCGAAACCCGCGGACGTAAATCTTAAAAAAGCGAGTCAGAGCTTTGAATGGACGCGCCTCTAATTCTTTGGAATATTTATCATAAAGGTCAAGATGCAACCTTAAGAGATCTAGTAATTCTTCACTACTATGCTCTTTTTTCTCCTTTTCAAAAGCGAATGGATTTGTAAAAATACCACGTCCAATCATAACCCCATCCACATCGTATTGACGAGCGAGATCCAAGCCGGTTTGTCTGTCAGGAATATCTCCATTGATCGTCAATAGTGTATCTGGCGCCACCTCGTCACGCAGCCTCTTAATCTCGGGAATCAGTTCCCAATGCGCATCTACCTTGCTCATTTCGTCCCTCGTACGTAAATGGATAGAAAGATTTACTATGTCTTGTTTGAATAAGTGTGTCAACCAGTCGTGCCACTCATCAACTTCAGAAAAGCCAAGCCTTGTTTTCACACTTACCGGTAGCCCTCCCGCTTTTGCTGCTTGTATTAGTTCTGCTGCTACTTCTGGGCGACGAATAAGACCGCTGCCTTTGCCGTTTTCCGCTACATTATCCACGGGACAACCCATGTTAATATCCAAACCTTGAAACCCTTCCCTCGCCATTCCAATACTCATTTGGCGAAAATATTCGGGGTTATCCCCCCAAATGTGGGCCACAATCGGTTGTTCATCTTCAGTAAAAGCCAAGCGACCTCGAACACTTTGGTGACCTTCTGGATGACAATAACTATGCGAGTTTGTAAACTCTGTAAAAAATACATCGGGTCTAGCTGACGCACTAACTACATGCCGGAATACAACATCCGTTACCTCTTCCATTGGTGCAAGTATAAAAAATGGTCGTGGTAAATCACGCCAAAAACTATTTGTCATATCTAAACTCAAATCCTCTCTTGCAAGGGAATTAGTTGATCTCTCTTGATATAATCCCCAAAAAACTAAAAGCAAAGATATCTTTACTTCATTTATATCTTATACCATGCTTACTCACTTTTTATCAAATGATAGAAAATGATCTTCAAGAAATGCAACCTTAAGTGTTTTTATTCACAAATTATTGATAAACAAAAATTAAGGTTGAACGACACAAAGCTCATTCAACCTTTTTCAGTAACTTTATATCCGTATCATGCTCAGCTAATTTTACAGCAACGCTTTCGACAATAGTTTTTTTTCTGTGTTACTGGCAACTTTCTCGGACACGTTATCTAATTTTTCTATAATAACTTGTTGTCCACCTTCAAGCCTTTCCAGACGCTCAGTTAATGGCTTTAGCTTCTCGTTTAACAAGGATGAAAACATCTGCATTAACTCTTTATTTTCCATATCGTCATCACCTAGACTTATTATACCAACTCTTTTTTATTTTGTCGTAACATTTAAAAGGAAATTCATTTTAGTTTATTGGTAAAATAAGCGTCTTACTTGTTCCAGACAAGCTCCTTTTAGTAGAACAACGTGTTTCATTTCTAGAGCGAAAAATTAATTTTCTTTATTATCCAATCCAATACAAGACCATAGCAAACAGCTAAAAGAAAATATTTACATAACCCAAATAAAAATGTATCCATCCCATTTGGAAGAAGAGATATGATAAAAACATTATAATGGGTCAATATCAATTAGCAAACTCATCATTGGTAGCCAGAACGAGAATTTCTTTAGCATGTTAACTTTCACCCTAAAAAAATGCTTTTAAACAACCTAATATCTCATCATTTGCTCTTTTTTACTAACGAACCAAAAGTTTATGTGCATTTCACCACAAATTAACTACTCATGACATCATTTGGTTGAATAGATATAGTTGATAAAACCCAGGAACTCCCAATGCAAGAAAAAAATTAATTACTGCAAAAAGCTTTGATTGCTTTATCAGGCGATCATCCCCCTGTTTTAGGTACTCAAAGTATGTAAGAGTGAAATAAAGACATGCGCTCAACATAATAGCTGAGAATATCCCTAACCAAATTCCTATTGAGCCTGCAAAAGCTAATTGGTCCATTCTAAAGCACTCCCCTCCAAAATTTCCAAATTATGCTTATTTTACCTTTTGTGATTTTGCCATCTCTCGAACTACTTTTACCGTAATATGGTTTGATCTTTTTAGTGATAAGACGTTCTTTCTAATTAAGAAGATGCTGTTTTTGTAGAGTAAATACTTCTAAAAAAGCGACTGCTTTATTATGCAATCACACACCTGTTAATGTAATAAGGAACATGCTTCTATATTAGTCTTTTAGTTTAAATCATTTAATTTTTCTCGAAATGTTTTATCATAGGTTCCTACTGTTTTTATTGATTTTATTGGGCTATTGACTTCATATCCTTGCCCATCTTTAGTATCAAACGAAATTCTATAAACCTCATCTGTAAGTATTAGGTTCCATACATTCCTATTATCAACTTCAAGCATAATACTCTCTTTGGTTTGGTCAATTATTGCCAATACCTCTATAAAATATTTAGCACGGTCTTCTTCTCTCTTTTCATTTTTTTGAATTACTTTCCCAGTAACTATCATAGTTTTATCGAAATCAACGTCGTCTTCTAATGAACAAGCTGATAGTAATATCAAACACATCATCAATAAAACATATTTTCGCATAAAATCCCCCTAATAAATCAGTTTTCCTGTTCCCTTAACCTACCTCAATAGAGAAATTGCGTATCCGCTTGTTCAAGATAAGCCACCGTTACTTTAAGTGATGCATTTCAAATTCTAAGAATTTTCTTTAATGTATAGTAAACACAAAAATGCCATCCTAAACAGTTAAGGATAGCTTAATAATGTTGACTAGAGTGCTTAAAATATTCTATAAAACACGTTTGTTTATCGTCAGAGAAAAGGAATAGTAAATAACAAATTTATCTACCAGAACTTTATGAGTACCTTTCCATTCAGGTTTGTCTGCTCTTATACTTGTACCAAGTGTTAAAATTTTGTCCTCAATACGCTCTAGTAAATTTAATTTATATTCAATGGTTTCACTATAAGAAAAATGCTGACTTTTTATATTTTCAAATGATTCCTTTGTGTTTTTCAACCAAATGAATCTCATTTTATACTTGACCACTCCGTATCATTTCTCGCATTTCTTCTGAAGTAAAATAATTCCTTTGTTCTATATCCTTTTTTGCCTGTAACAATTTTCGTTTTAACTCTGGATCTCTTTCAACATCTTCAGCTACAGTAGTTTCAAACTCATCTTTATTATCAATAGCCACAATTTTATACTTCCGTCCGTTTAATTCAAAGGACTGATCTTTCTCTTGAAAAATATCTTCCAAAACCTTTGTGGCTTGCGCATCCACCTTTTTCATACAATTGCCTCCCCACATTACATTTTACCATTATTTCATTGATTTCATAATTGAATTTCATAAAAAGTGGAAAACCCTAATTCAAAACTTGCACCCCGCTTGTTTAATAACTACCTGTCATGCAAAAAGGTAATCTTGTACTGTTTCTACATTAGAAAACTTGGCATTCGCCAAGCCTTTGTGGCG
>JAWJLM010000121.1 GCA_040191315.1 Bacillaceae bacterium S4-13-56
CTGTGACCTATACTGAGCTAGTTGGATAATCAGAAAAAAGAAAAGATGTGAATTTAGAAAATGGTGTTATAAATATTCAAAAATCAAAGGGATATAATCAACATTACGTGGTCATGCATGATTCTATGTTAGCAATGATGAAACGATATGACAAAGAAATCGAAGGAATATGTCCATCAAGAACGTATTTCTTTCCGACAAGAGATGGCAAGCATTATACAAAGGCATGGATTACATTGAATTTCAATAAATTATGGTATCAATACAATGATTCTTATGCCAACGCATATGCCCTCCGGCATCACTATGCCATAACGAATATCAATAGCTGGACAAATGTAGGGATAGAATTCACTTCCAAATTATTGGCATTAAGCCGGAGCATGGGACACTCATCTATTGAAAGCACAATGTATTATTATTCACTGGTACCTGGACTCAGAGATAAACTGGAAGAGCTGACGGAAAAGAATTTTGATGAATTAGTTCCGGAGATGTACGATGAAGAATAACATGAAAGAGTCAAATGAAATTGCGAACCATATCAACAAATTCATTAGAGTTTATTTTCCTTCCAGCAAAACGAGCAGTGAGCATACGATAAAATCCTATCACCTTGCATTAACACTTTTCATGGATTTCCTTGAAGAAAAGAAAAAAATAACAATAAATCAGCTTTCCTATGATTGTTTCAAAGCCGAAACCATTGATGAATGGTTAATATGGCTGATGAATGAAAAGAACTGCAAGCCACAATCAGCCAATGTAAGATTATCATCCATAAAGGCTTTTCTAAAATATTTAGGCATACAGGATATTACATTAAGCTATCTTAGCATAGCAGCAGCATCAGTCAAGAAAAGAAAAGCACCAAAAATCAAAGTAAAAGGAATGAGTAAAGAGGGTGTACAAGCTCTTTTGGGAACAATTGATCAGTTAACTAAGGCAGGGAGAAGAGATCTTGCGATATTTATATTATTTTATGATATAGCAGCAAGAATAGATGAAATATTATCACTAAAGATTAAAAATGCACGCTTGAATGTACCAAAACCATATGTCACAATAACTGGAAAAGGAAACAAACATCGAAGTTTAGGCTTGAATTCCAAGATTGTTCAATACCTTGAGAAATTCGTAAATGAATATCATGGCATGAGACCTAATGAAGATGATTTCTTGTTTTATTCAAAAATAACTTGTTTTATTCAAAAATAAAAGGAAAAAAGAAAAAATTAACGCAACCAGCAGTTACAAAACGATTAAAAAAATGGGCTGTCATCGCTAATCAATTGTGTCCAGAAGTTCCAGCAACTTTACACCCTCATCAGATTAGACACGCGGCAGCAACTCACTGGCTGGAAAATGGTATGAATGTCGGTGAAATTCAATATTTATTAGGGCACGAAAACATTCAGACAACTATGGTTTACTTGGAGATAACGGTAACTCAGGAAGCATCAGCAATGAAAGAAATAATGACTGAAGAAGAAGTAAATCAACCTAAATTATGGAAAGAAGATATTCGAAAGTTAAGAGATCTTTGCAAATAACTAAAAATAAAATCCAAACCATTTTCATTAATATCCTAGTGGAATCAGTAGGTTTCATGAAAAGGTTTGGATTTTAAAAAGGTTTGGATAAGGGCCATAGAACTATTTTTTAAGTGGCTCAAACAGCATGTAGAGATCAAGCACTTTTATGGCATGAGCGAAACTGCCATCCAAAATCAAATCTTCCTTGCGCTCATTGCTTACTGTCTAAATGTACTTATCCAGTTGGAGATGAAGAGTAAGAAGTCCTTACTCCGTATTATCCGCTGGTTAAAAAGAGCACTTTGGAAACCTGCATATGTCTGGATCCGAAGATTTGACGAAAGATCTAGCCCATAAATACATACTGTCGTTGTTGCCAATAGTTTAACTGTATAATTTTTCCAAATGGACAAACCACCTTTTGTTTAGGCTTTGTCTTTTTGGCAAAAAATCCAGTAAATATATTTACTGAATATTCAAACTACATTTATGCAATGCTAGTGATACTAAATATATACTAACAACAGTTCAAAACTTAGCTCTAGTACAATTATTTGATGTCCTCGCCTTCTTCTACTTTTCCACCAGTGAATTCACAATGGTTGGGTAAGGACATCTCTGGAGAACGAAGAGCACACAAGTTTTCCTTTTTGTTGTTCTCGATGATGGCTGCTACTACTTTTAGGGATTTTTTCATGGGGGTAAATTGGTGTCAGGCACCTCATATCGGGTGTAAAATGACCTTGCTTTTATAATTTTATTGCAGAAATTACAGAAAAAGACCTGACCAAGTGCGGGGAACGCTAAATGCACTATTGATCAGGTGTTTTGGGTGAAACATTTACTTTTTATAACTTAGATTTATTTTTAGGTCTTTTTCAAAATGTTTAATAAGTTGAATTAAAAAAACTTTGTCGTATTCTTTTTCCCATTTATCAAACTTGTCCATTACTTCTATTCTGAGATTATCAAATTTCTTTTTAACATCTCCGGTTATAAGATCATGCCTCTTCCATTGAAAATAAATATAAAAAGAGACTACAAGACCAATGATTGATATTTTGTCTTGTCCCATTGAGAAGATTAATGTTAATAAGTCTGGATACTTATTATGGAAAAAATGATAATAAGAAAACCAGAGAAAAGTACCTAGTGAAAAAACAAATAGGAGTGATAAATCAAAGTACTTTTTCTGAGTATCTGAGAGCTTTAATTTTCTCTTTTTTAACTCTTCCAATATTTTTTGATCCATCGGAAACATTTTTGACCAGATGTTGTCCATTTCCCTCTCTCCTATACTAATTTTTTCCATATATCTTAAAGGAATATTGAACGTAGTGTTTGTCTAACTATATTCCAGACATCAAATATACATACATAAAATTGGATGAAATTTTGAATAAGTTTGTACTTAATGTAAAATTATGAATAGAAGCCGATAGAAGTATAAAAATTTCGAGGTGATGTCATGCCCATCCAAGGTATCTATGAAGAGCTTATTACAAAGCAACTGAAGGAACAACTTTCTAAACTGGAACAAGATCAATTTGATATTTCAAAAGAATCTTTAGATGTAGAAGAGGCGAGAAAGGTGCTTTCTTCCTATATTTCCTCGGTAACGAGAAGAGCACTAAACTATGTTAGGGATAAGGTTTCTGATGACAAAGAAGCTCTTTTAAAACAAATTGAAACTTGTAATCATCTTATAACAACTTTGAGCAAAACATTGAGTGATGATGAATTTGATCAACTTCATATTGCGCAAGAAGGGGAAGTGCTCACCTCAATTTGCTCAAAGATTAATAGTGTTCGAAGTGTGAAGAAGGAAAAGGTGGTTCGGCCGGTTACTTCTATTGCTGAGAGCTCCCTTTTTACAGGTTCCAGCTATGAACCCGATATGCTAAGTGAGTTGAAAAAGGAGATTGCCAGTTCAGACGAGATTGATTTTCTTGTGTCGTTCATTAAGTGGAGTGGCATTCGTATTCTAATGGATGAACTTAAGACTTTTACGGATAATGGTGGACAGTTGAGGATTATAACAACCTCTTACATGGAAGCAACAGATTACAAAGCCATTCTAGAATTAAGTAAATTAGAGTACACCGAAATAAAGATTTCCTATGATGTGGATAGGACTCGACTCCATGCTAAGGCTTATATGTTTAAGCGAAATACGGGATTTACTACGGCATACATAGGCTCTTCCAATCTATCAAATCCTGCTCTGACATCAGGACTTGAGTGGAATCTTAAGGTAACAGAAAAGGATTCTTTTGATATTGTAAAAAAGTTTGATGCCACATTTGAAAGCTATTGGAACGATGGAGAATTCAGGACATTTGATAGCAATAATGAACATGATCATGATCAACTAAAACAGGCACTAAGAAAGAAGAATCAGGAAGAGAAAAACGATTTTCATTTTAATTTTGATATTCAACCTTACTATTACCAAAAAGAAATGCTAGAAAACTTGGAAGCTGAGCGTGAGGTTTTTGGCCGATATCGAAATCTTTTGGTTGCCGCCACAGGTGTGGGTAAGACTGTGATTTCAGCTTTTGACTATCGTAGATATAGAAATAACCAAAACAACCGAGCGAGATTACTATTTGTGGCTCATAGAGAAGAAATACTTAAACAAAGTAGGGATACTTTCCGTGCTATTTTGAAAGATTTTAACTTTGGGGACATGCTTGTTGGTGGAAGTACGCCGAGTTCAATGGAGCATGTTTTTGTGAGTATTCAAAGCTTCAACAGTATGAAGCTTCATGAAAAACTTACGAGTGATTATTATGATTTTATAATTGTTGATGAGTTCCATCATGCAGCTGCTCAATCCTACCAAACTTTATTAAGTCACTTTCAGCCAAAAGTGTTGCTTGGTTTAACTGCTACTCCAGAACGCATGGATGGAAAGGATATACTCCACTACTTTGATGGACAAATTGCATCGGAAATGAGGCTCACAGAAGCCATAAATAAAAAGCTATTAAGTCCCTTTCAATACTTCTGTGTTAGCGATACTGCCGATTTATCTAACCTGAAGTGGCGTGGTAAGGGCTACGATGTAAAGGAATTAGAAAATGTTTATACCAACGATAAGATTCGTAGTAATCAAATTGTAAACAGTTTAAAAAGATACGTAACTGATATGGATGAAGTGAAGGGTCTAGGATTTTGTGCTGGAGTAGAGCATACCATTTACATGGCCAATTACTTTAATCAGCGGGGAATAGCATCGATTGCTTTACATGGTGACTCAGACAAGGAAATTAGAAAATCTGCTCAGTTTCAGTTATCAAGTGGTGAGATAAAATTTATTTTTGTTGCTGATCTATATAATGAAGGAGTAGATATTCCAGACGTAAATACGATTTTATTTTTACGTCCGACGGAGAGTTTGACTGTTTTCATACAGCAGTTAGGACGTGGCCTTCGATTAGCAGATGGAAAAGAGTGTTTAACCGTTTTAGACTTTGTGGGTCAAGCCCATAAGAATTATAGCTTTGAAGAGAAATTTCGAGCTTTGGTTGGTAAAACGAAACACTCCATCAAGCATTATATAGAAGAAGGGTTCTCGAACTTGCCAAAAGGTAGCTTCATTCAGCTAGAAAAGCAAGCAAAAGAGTATATTTTAAGGAATATTAAAGCTGCTACCAATTCTGTTGCCAACCTGAAAACAAAGATGAAATATTTTAAACAGGATACAGGTTTGGAATTAACTTTTCATAACTTTTTAACTCATCATCATTTATCTGTGTATGACTTTTATGGTAAAGGAGGAGACCGCTCTTTCCAAAGAATGTTGGTAGAGGTTGGACTTGCTGATGATTTTTATTGCCCAGAAGAGAAGACCATTATGAAAAGGTTGCCTAGGTTCTTTCATCTTAATTCCAAAAAGTTGCTGGAGTTTTTTACTGGGTACGTGAAAGGTGAGAAAACTGTTGTAAATGTAGAAGAGCATTTAATGAGAAATATGCTTTACTACACTTTTTATCAAAAGGAGCCTAAGAAAGAGGGTCTTTCATCTGTTGAAGAAGGGTTGAAAAAGGTGCTAGAAAATGATCGGATGAGAAGGGAAGTCCTTGATGTTTTGGAGTATCAATATCATTCGATCAAAACACTGGAGCTTAGTCATGATTTAAATTTTGTTACACCTTTAACCGTTCATGCAACCTATAACCGAGATCAAATTATGGCTGCCTTAGGGTACTTTAACGAAGAAAGTTCTCCTGAGTTCAGAGAAGGGGTCAAGCATTTTCAAGAAAAGAATTTGGATATTTTCTTTATTACTCTTAATAAGTCAGAGAAAGATTTTTCGACTTCCACACTGTATGAGGACTATGCAATTAATGAAAGGCGTTTCCACTGGCAGTCACAGAGTACATTATCTGTAACAAGCCCAACTGCCCAAAGGTATATTCATCATCGAGAGAATCGCCACAATATCGCCTTGTTCGTAAGAGAATCTAAAAAGGAAAATGGCTATACTGCACCATTTACTTTCTTAGGAACATGTGATTATATTAGACACTATGGTGAAAAACCAATCAGCTTCGAATGGCTGTTAAGAGAAGAAATGCCCCCAGCATTAATACCAAAAGCGAATAAGAGTATTGTTTTATAGTCTCCTGTATAGGGGACTATTTTCTTGGATTAATTTTTGAACAGTTGGTATGTCAGCAGGTGCCTATTTAAAGGAAAACAAGGTTTTCTCGTTCGAGCCGACAAACATGTACATAGCCTTTTTTGCATTCAACTTAATGTAGAAAGTGGTTTTGTATAATGGGATTTATGAGTGAATGATACATTTATCAACATTTTCGACAAGAACAGATTTTTTTACACGCGAAGATCTATTTATTCGATGAAAAAACAATACTTGTTGGATCGGCTAACTTTACTAATAGAGGCCTTGGGGTTAATGGTGAACCAAACAAGGAAATATTGATTAAACGAAAAGTAGATAAAGCTGATGCTAATTTAATTATGGATAAATTCTGGAATCATGAGGAAGAGATTTTATTTAAAGATATATCTGACTTTCAAAAAAAAGTTGAGGATATTAGTGAAAAGTACCCTGATATAGATGTTCAAATACAAAATGCTCAGATTGACTTTAAAAATACGTTTCTACCAAAGATTACACCTCATCAAAAGTTAATGATTTTGATGAAAGCAAAAGGGTTAATTAGGGTCTGCTGAATAAATATAAAATCCACTA